>CANQMY010000170.1 GCA_947625075.1 uncultured Clostridia bacterium | reverse complement strand
TCAGAACTTGGTCTAATAATTGGCATACTAAACACCTCCATAAATATTATATACATATTTTATCAAAATATTGATATATAGTCAATATTTTTCAAGTAATTTTATTTTTAAAATTTATAAATGCAATTCCAGTTACATTAAAAATTGCTTTCTGTATCTTGAAAGTGTTGATATTACTATAACTTCAAAAATATTAAACTGGAGTACGCCTCCAAAGTATTTTAAAATTCCACAGATTTTTAATATTTCTGTGGAATTTTTATAATTGTCGAAAGCGAAGATATGCGGTCGCAATTTATGACTAGTTCACAAAATGAAAATAGTAAACATAGAGGTAAAAATATATACCTTATGTATTTACAGAGCAAGGTATGGCAATGCTTTCGGGTCTATTAAGAAATGAAATTGCAGATCAAGTGAGTATAAACATAATAAATGCGTTTGCCAAAATGAGAAAATTTATTTCCATAAATGGACAAGTTTTTGAAAGATTAACAAATGTTGAATATAAATTATTAGAACATGATAATAAATTCAATCAAGTATTTTAATGAGCAATATGGAGCACTAAAAATAGCATGAACAGATAAATTTCATGATAGATTTATTATTATAGATAACAAAGAACTTTATCATTGTGGAGCATCACTCAAAGACTTAGGAAAAAAATGTTTTGGAATTAATAAGATAGATGAAATAGACTTTATAGAAAGTATAAATAAAATCATTAATTTTTAACCCATTTATATTTAAGTATTTTAATTTTGTCTGTGTTGTAGTATAATAATTTTGTAAATAGTAATTTATTAATAAGATTAAATTGCCAATTATAGTGGTTAATAGATGGAATGAATTATTTAAAGAGACTAAATACAAACCAATAGATATACATACACCTTTATAGTTATGGAGTAGAAATGGTTTCAAGGAGGTAAAGTAATGAAAGTATTATTTGCAACAACAAATCCAGCAAAAATAAAAAAATATGCAGATAGGTTAAAAGAAAAAAATATAGAAGTATTAACAATCAAAGATTTAGGAATAAATATAAAGCCAGAAGAAACAGGAAAAAATGCAATAGAAAATGCATATATAAAGGCAAAAGCGTATTATGATGAAACGAAAATAACTACAATAGGAATGGATAATAATTTATATATAGAAGAATTACCGGATGAAAAGCAACCAGGAACCCATGTTAGAAGGATAAATGGAAAGGAACTAAATGATGATGAGATGATTGAGCATTATTGTAATTTAGTTAATGAATATGGAGGAAAATTAACAGCTAAATGGATATATGGAATGGTAATATATGATGGTAAAGAAGCAAAAGAATATAGTTGGAGTAAAAGTCATTTTTACTTTGTAAATAAACCTTGTGAAAAAAGAAACCCAGGTTATCCATTAGATTCAATATCAATTATGCCAGAATGTAATAAATATTTTGTTGAATTAACGGAAGAAGATAAAAACAAAAATAAAGAAAATTACAATGAAGATGATGTTATTAATTTTATAGTAAATAATGTGTAAAAAAGATGATAAACTCTTTTCAAAATTATTTATGAAAGGAATAAAAAAATGTCTGATAAAAAAAGTAATGAAGTAACTATTAAAGTAATAGACACAAAAGAGAATTTAATAAAAATATTACTAAATAAAGGATTTAAAAAAGGTGTAGAATTTTCTTTAGATGATTATTATTTTATTTCAAATAATATTGATATAGATAAATTATCTACAAGAGAAATTTTGTCGAAAGCTATTATTTTAAGATACATTACTGAGGAAGATAAAATTTTTCAAACAATTACTTTTAAAACAAAAAATATAGATGAAAAAGGAAATATATTAAGTCAAGATTCAATAAATTGTGATATAAAAAATATTGAAGATGCAAAAAAATTATTTAAAGCTATTGGATATTCAGAAATAATGAATATAAAAGAAAGTGATATTGTTTATTATAAAGATGATTTTGAGTTAGCATTAAAATTTATTAAAAATGGTGATTTATTAATAGAAATAGAAACTGAGGAAAATACGAAATGGGATACAACTGATAAAATAATAAAAATTGTAGAAGAACTTAATTTGCCAATAGAAAAAAATAATTATTTTATAAAAAAAGCTGAAGATGCATTAAATAGATTACTGAAAAGATAGAAAATAATTTATTAAATTATATAAATCTAGTTATAAATTTGCAAAAAGTATAAAAATATGGTATAATAAATATAGTTTTAAAACAAATCTTTAGAAAAGAAAAGGAGAGCACTATGAAAAAGACAACTCAGTACTTAAAAGCAACATTGTATGTAATTTTTGGACTTTTCCTCACTGTAACCTGTGTATTAGGATGCATAAATATGTGGTTTTCTGCCACATATCTGCCCGTGTATATCGATAAGCAGTACATGCTAATCAACCAGATACTTCGGTACAGTCTCTACTTTGTACAGATAATGGTTGCTATAGGAGGGTTCCTTTTGACATACTATGGAGGAAGTTTCATACT
>CANQMY010000169.1 GCA_947625075.1 uncultured Clostridia bacterium | reverse complement strand
TCACCATCATTTGCAGCATATGTATCAAAAATATCAGGAGCAAAAGAGGAAAAAATGTTATTTAAATGGATGAGAACCCAAACGTTCCTAGTAATTGAAGATGAAACAATAGATAATTTAGAAGATTTAGTATTTTTTCCAAATTTAACAGTCTTAACGATAACAAATGTATCCAATAATTTACAAAGTTTAAGTGGAATAGATAATTGTAAAAAACTGACGGATTTTACCATACATGCAAAACCAACAAATTTTAAAGATTTTTCAGATTTAAAAAATTTACCAAATTTAAAAAGTTTTTGTGCTTATAATGGTGTTGATAAGGAAGTATGGGATAATTTAATAGATACATTAAAAGAAATGGACACATTAGAAAGTTTTTCTATAAGAAGGCTTCAACAATGGAAAGATGAAAATAGTATAAATAGAATGGGAGAATTGACAAGTTTGAAAAACTTGACATTAGGAGCAGCTCAAATAACACAAATAGAATGGATAAAAAATTTAAAAAATTTAACTACATTATCTTTAGGAGGAAACCAAATTACAGAAATACAAGTTTTAGAAAAATTAACTAATTTGACTTCATTAGATTTACAAGAAAATCAAATTACGAATATATCAGGATTAAAAAAATTAAATAATTTAACTACTTTAAATTTAAGCAAAAATAAAATTACAGATATAAATGAAATTTCAAACTTAATAACATTAAAAACTCTTGACTTATCGAATAATCAAATAACAAATATTCTACCATTAGGAACATGCAATGAATTAATATCTTTAAATTTAAAAGAGAATAAAGATTTAAAAATAGAAGGATATACTGAGGAAGAAAAGAAAATATTATTAAAAATAAACGAAATTATAACGAAAAGAAATGGAACAATTAGTGTTGATGTAGATAAACTAAGCCTATTCAAAGGATATAAAAAATTAGATTTGAGCAATCAAAATTTAAAAGATTTAACAATACTTGATGGACAAACTGAATTAACAGAACTAAATTTATCAAATAATCAAATAACATTATCTGATAAAGAATCACAAAATATATTAAAATCAATGACAAAATTAGAAAAATTATATTTAGTTAATAATAATTTAACAAATATTACAGCAATCAATAACTTAAATCAGTTAACTTTATTAAGTATTGGAGGAACAAATAATAATGTGAATTTAGTAGAAATAGAAGACATTTTATCAAATATACTTTTAGCTACAAATAATCAAGTTACAATTAATAGTTTAGTAAATTGTACACCAAGCAAAATAAAAAAATTAAATTTTTGGAATAATAGTTTAAGTGGTAAATTACCTGATTTATCATCACTTACATCACTTGAAGAATTAGACTTAACAACATGTGCAGGAGTAACTGATATGGAAAATATTTCTAAAATAAAAAGCTTGAAAAAATTATATTTAGGTAATTGTAATTTACATGAAAGTATGATAGATTTAAATAATTTAAGTAATTTAGAAGTGCTAAATTTAGATGGAAATTCTTTGTGGTCAGATGAATTAAATAACTTAATAGAGTTAAAAAATAATGAAAAATTAACTATTAGTTTAAAAAATAATGCTTTAATTGATCCAGAAATTTTATTGCAATTTCCATCAAATTTTAAAATATTCTTAGATGGTAATAAAAATATATCAGAAAATTTTAAAAATAAGTTAAAAGAACAATTTAAAGGAAATGTAACTTTTTAATTACCAATATGTTTTATAAATTTAAAACTGTTAAACAATTACTTAATTACTCTTGATTTTTATTTTAGTTTATGGTATTATATGTAAAGGTTACCTTTTACTTAGTCTTAGGATTAATTACACCACTAAGGCTCAGCTAAAGGATATAATTAAACAAATAAAAAACAAGGAGGTGTAGAAACTATGATGACAAAGGAAAGAAAAGAAGAAATAATTAAAACCTATAGAAGAGATGAAAAAGATACTGGTTCTCCAGAAGTTCAAATAGCTCTTTTAACAGAAAGAATAACAGAACTTACAGAACATTTAAAAGCTAACCCAAATGATAATCATTCTAGAAGAGGATTATATAAAATGGTTGGAAACAGAAAAAATTTATTAAACTATCTTTCTAGAAAAGACATTCAAAGATATAGAGATATAGTTGCAAAATTAGGTTTAAGAAAATAATAAAACAGAAGCGAACGTATTAGTTAGCTAATGCGCTCGCTTTTAAACTAATTTAAGTCTATAATATTTATAGAAAATAAATAAAAGTAATTGATTATGACGAGTAGCTTGTATAATGTGAATTTTTAATATTTACAATTCATAGTATAGAGGTTACAGTCTAATCAGTTACAAATTAATAGGAGGTAAAAAATGGTTAAGTTTTATGAAACAGAATTAGCAGGAAGAAAATTATCAATTGAAACAGGAAAGTTTGCAAACCTAGCAAATGGCAGTGTAACGGTTAGATATGGTGACACAGTTGTTATGACAAATGTTACAGCATCAAAAGAACCAAAGGAAGGAGTAGACTTCTTC
>CANQMY010000168.1 GCA_947625075.1 uncultured Clostridia bacterium | reverse complement strand
CAGGAAATCTTATATGTGTTAAGAAAAATGCAAGAAAGTGGAGAACTTAATTTACAGGTACCAATTTATCTTGATGGAAAATTAGCAATCAAATATACAGACTTGTATATTAAAGATGGATTGAACATTAAAGATACAATGAGAGATTTCTTACCACAAAATTTGACATATGTTGATAATGTTTCAAGAAGGAATGTCTTAGAAAGTACAGACAGGAAAATAATTCTTACAACTTCTGGAATGGGAAGCTATGGTCCTGCACAGGTATATATACCGGAATATATAGCTAGGAAAAATGCATTGTTACAATTTACTGGCTATACGGCAGAAGGTACTTTAGGATATAGACTTAAAAATACAATGCCTAATGACATGGTAGAAATTAGAGGAGTACTTGTAAAAAAGATAGCAGAAGTGGAATACACAACGGAGTATTCTGCACATGCAAAGGCAGATGAGATGATTGAGTTCTTAAATCAGTTTAGAAAGCTTAAATTGGTTTTAATCAATCATGGTAATGAAGAATCTAAAAAAATATTTGCAGAATGTGTAGCTAGGGAGGTAAATACTAAAAATGTAGGATTATTAGGAAGGCAATATTTCTTTAGGGTAAATGCTTATGGACTGGTAAAAACATTATCGACAAAATTTGAATAATAATTCCAAGTATCTTGTAAGATGCAAAAAGGAGGAATGATTATGGCAAGAAAATGTCGGAGAATTTGTAAAGTAGAAGATTCTAAAAGCAAGAAGATTGTAGTGCAATCAAAAGATGGTATAAAAACCAAAACAAAAGAAAAAATAAGGGATGATTTAGGATCTGGAAGAATTATAAATACTGAAAACACAAATAAAGGAAATGCAAACAATGAAATTCTAGATATCAAAGCCCTTGAAAGAAGTGTATTGAAATCTATTATTGGTCAAGATTTGCAAGTAAGGCAAATTATTACTGCAATATATAGAGCAATATATTTCAAATCGATGAAATGTAATGTTTTGGTTATTGGGAATAGTGGAACTGGAAAAACAGAAACAATTAAACAAATTGCTAGAGTATTGAATATTCCATATACCATTGAAGATGCTACAAAATACACCCAAGAAGGTTATTATGGAGCTGATGTAGATGAGATGATTTATAATTTGCTTGAAAACGCTAAATTTGATGTAAAGAAGGCGGAGAAAGGAATTATAATCATTGATGAAATTGATAAAAAAGTAGGCCATGAAGAACATGATGTTTCTGGTATAGAAGTACTTAAGAGCTTACTTAAAATTATCGAAGGAACAACAATGAAAATTCAGCTACCGACTAAAACATGGGATGATGACAAAATGATTGATTTTGATACTAAGAACATAATTATAATTTTCTTAGGAGCTTTTTCAGGATTGGAAAAAATCAGAGATAAGAGATTGAATACTAATCCATTAGGATTTACAGCAGATAATGCTGAAAGTAAGGAAAAGCTAAAGTCAAGATTTTTGAAACAAGATTTGGTGAAATATGGAATGCCAGAAGAATTTGTAGGTAGGATAGATACAATAGTAGAGATGAATAAACTTACTAAAGAAGATTTGTCATTAATACTAAGAAAATCTAGACTGTCTATATTTAGAAGGTATCAAAGAGAACTACGGAAAATGGGTATAGTACTATCGTACGATGGTAAATTATTTGAACGTATAGCAGAAGAATCTATCAGCCTTGATACAGGCGCGAGAGAATTATCTAATACTGTAAACTATATATTTGAGAAAATAATGTACGATATTTTTGCAAATCCCCAGAAGTACAAACAATGTATTCTTGATTTAGATATTGTTCACGACAATACAAAGTACAAGCTGTCATAATTATTTTAGAGACCACATTATAGAATTATACTGTAATGTGGTCTCTGTTTATTAAAAAAATAGTTATTTAGAAAAATTATATTATTGATTCTTTATTTTTAATAATGTATAATAAATTGAAGTAATTAAAATTGAGAGGAGAATGAAAGTATGGATAAATCTAAAGTTTATTTTATTAAAGAAATAACTTCAGAAAACATTGTAAAAATTTATAAAATATTAGGCAAAACATTAAGTGGTAAAGTAGCAGTAAAATTACATTCAGGAGAACAAGGTAATAAAAATTTTATAAGACCTGAAATGGTAAAAGACATTGTAGAATATGTTAAAGGAACTGTTGTAGAGTGTAATACTGCTTATGAGGGAGCAAGAAATTCAACAGAAAAACATAGAAAATTATTAGAAGAACATGAGTGGACTAAATACTTTAATGTAGATTTATTAGATGCAGAAGGACCAGATATGGTACTACCTATTCCAGAGGGAAGAGTAATTAAAGAAAATTATGTTGGAAAAAACTTAGCAAATTATGATTCTATGTTAGTATTATCTCATTTTAAAGGTCATGCTATGGGAGGATATGGAGGAGCATTAAAACAATTATCAATAGGATGTAGTTCATCAGATGGAAAAACATGGATTCATACAGCAGGAAAGGCAAAAAAACAAGAAGAAT
>CANQMY010000167.1 GCA_947625075.1 uncultured Clostridia bacterium | reverse complement strand
TTACTGCAAAGGAATGTATACAACCAACAGAGATAGAAAATTTATATATAATTCCAGCAGGTAATATTCCACCAAATCCATCAGAACTATTAGCTTCACCAAAAACAAAAGATTTATTAGATGAGTTAAAGAAGATATTTGATGTAATAATATTTGATGGTGCACCATGTCTTTTAGTTACTGATTCAACAGTTTTATCGAGAATAGTTGACTCAACAATTTTAGTTGCATCACATAAAAGTACAAAAATGGATGACTTAAAAGAAGCTAAAAATAGGATTGAAGTTGTAGGTGGGCATGTATCTGGGGTAGTTCTAAATAGAGTAAAAATGTCTTCTAAAAGGTATGAAAATAAATATTATTATGCATCTACTGGTACTAAAACAGGAACAAGAACAAAATCAAGCAATGAAGATACAGAGCAAAAAGTAAAATCAAAAGAAATAATGGAGCAAATAAAAAAGTACAATCAGAAAAAAGAAAAATAATTAAATTTTAGATAGAAAGAATATGTTTATAATATTTTACTAAAAAGTTATAAGCATATTATTTGAGGAAAAAGTATGATTGATATGCATACTCATATTCTTCCAGAAATAGATGACGGTGCAAGAAGCATGGAACAGACTATTTTAATGCTAAAAGAGGCGAAAAAAGCAGGATTTTCACAGATTATAACAACATCACATTATATAGAAAATGAATATGATGTTCCTAAAAATGATAGAGACATAATTATTGATGCAATACAAGAGAGTATAGATAATGAAAAAATAAATATAAAACTATATAATGGTGCAGAAGCATATATTTCAGATGTTTTAGTTGATTTAGTTAATGAAAATATAGTTCCAACTTTAGCAGATAGTAGATATGTACTTTTTGAACTGTCACTAAGTGGTTCAAAAGTATTGTATTTAAATCAAGTAATTGAAGATTTAATAACAAATAGGTATACACCAATAATAGCTCACCCGGAAAGATATGAAATGGTACAAAATAATCCTAATATAGCAGTAGAATGGGTAAAAAAGGGAGTACTTTTACAATCTAATTATGCAAGCATAATAGAAAGATATGGGCGAAAATGTAAACAAACATTATTAAAATTATTAGAAGCGAATGCAATTCATTTTTTAGGAACTGATTGTCATAGACCAGATACTATATATACCCAAATGGAAGAGATTATTAGTGAATTTGAAAAAGAAATTGGAAAAGAAAAATTAGAAGAATTATCAACAGTAAATCCTAAAAAAGTGTTAAGTAATGAAAAAATTTATATAGAAGAACCAAATGAAATTATTAAGAAACATTGGTTTAATAGATAAAAAAATCAAAGGAGGAAAATATGCCAAACATAAAATTAGATTTTAAATATGTAGGCATTAAAGATGAAGACATATTAGAGCATTCAGAAGTAGTAGAGGATATTAATAAAGAATTAGAAGAAAAAAGTAAAGATGAAAATGAATTTTTAGGTTGGCTTCATCTTCCAACTAACTATGATAAAAAAGAATTTGCTAGAATAAAAAAAGCAGCAAATAAAATAAGGAAAGATTCAGATATTCTATTAGTTATAGGAATAGGAGGATCATACTTAGGAGCAAGAGCAGTAATTGAAAGTTTACATAGTTCGATATATGAAAAAAAAGATTTAGAATCTAGAGTAATTTTTGTAGGAAATAATTTAAGTCCTAATTATATTAATGATGTAATAAATTATTTAGAAGGAAAAGACTTTAGCATCAATGTAATTTCTAAATCTGGAACAACAACAGAACCAGCTATAGCATTTAGAATATTTAGAGAAATTATAGAAAATAAATATGGAATAAAAGAAGCAAGAAAAAGAATATATGTAACAACAGATAAGAAAAAGGGAGCTCTTAAAACTCTAGCAGATTCAGAAGGATATGAAACTTTTGTAATTCCAGACGATGTAGGAGGCAGATTTTCAGTACTAACAGCAGTGGGATTATTACCAATTGCTGCAAGTGGACTTGATATTGATAAGCTTATGAAAGGTGCAGCAGTTTCAGAAGATAAATATGCAGATAAATCACTAAAATATAATGAATGTTATAAATATGCAGTAATAAGGAATATGCTTTATGAAAAAGACAAATCATTAGAAATGCTTGTAGCATACGAACCTAAAATGCATTATTTTATAGAATGGTGGAAACAATTATTTGGTGAAAGCGAAGGAAAGGATGGAAAAGGATTATTTCCAGTAGGAGCAGAGTTTACAACAGATTTACATTCGCTTGGACAATATATTCAAGAAGGTAAAAGACTAATGTTTGAAACTGTTGTAAATATTGAAGAAAGTCAAAAAGACATAACAATTAATTTAGACGAAGACAATCTAGATAACTTAAATTACTTACAAGGTAAAAACTTATCATTTGTAAATAAGAAAGCTATGGAAGGAACAATTGCAGCACACACAGAAGGTGGAGTTCCGAATATAATAGTAAACTTAAGAAAATTAGATGAAGAAGTGCTTGGAGAATTAATTTATTTCTTTGAAAAAGCAT
>CANQMY010000166.1 GCA_947625075.1 uncultured Clostridia bacterium | reverse complement strand
TCTAATAAAAGTTATGACAAATTTTAAATAAAAAATATAATAAAAACTATTTACAGCTAAAAATTACTTTTTTTAAAATTATTGCATAATATATATAAATATGATAGAATGCATTTATTGTAAGGAATAAATACAATTATTTTCTATTATAAAGAAAGGTTAAACAGAAATGAAAAACTACGAAGAAGTGTTAAAAAAGTATAATCAAGAGCATTTACTAAAGTACATAGATAATCTAGACGAAAAAAAGAAAAAAGAATTATTAAAAGAAATTGAAAATATAGATTTTGAAAAAATAGAAGAATTATACAAAATTAGTAAAAGAGATAAAGATAAAGCTATAAAGGGAATTATTATAGAGCATATTCCATTTACAGATAAATATAAATTAGATGAAGAAACATTTGATAGATTAACAAAAGTAGGCGAAAATGTAATAAAAAATGGAAAATATGCTGTTGTAACAATGGCAGGAGGACAAGGTACACGACTTGGACATAATGGACCTAAAGGTACATTTATGCTAGATGTAAAACCAAGATCAAAATATTTATTTGAAATACTAGCAGAAAATATACAAAGAGAAAACAAAAAGTATAATGTAATTTTACCTTGGTATATAATGACAAGTACAGAAAACAATGCAAAAACGATTAGCTTTTTTGAAGAAAATAATTATTTTGGTTATCCAAAGGAAAATATAATGTTTTTCTGTCAAGAAAATTTACCATTACTTTCTGAAGATGGCAAATTAATGATAGATGAAAATTATAATATAAAATTAGCTTCTGACGGAAATGGAAGTATATATAAATCAATGAAAAAAGAAGGCGTGCTTGCCGATATGAAAAAAAGAGGAATAGAATGGATTTTCATTGGAGCAGTTGATAATGCAATTTTAAATATGTGTGATCCTATATTATTAGGACTTACTATAGAAGAAAAAAATGAAATAGCTTCTAAATCAGTAGTAAAAGCTAATCCACATGAAAGAGTAGGAGTATTTTGCAAAAAAGATAATAAACCAGCAGTTATAGAATATACAGAACTTCCAGATCAACTAGCTGAAGAAACAGATGAAGAAGGAGAACTTTTATATGGAGAATCACATATAATGTGTAATTTATATAGTATTAAAGCACTAGAAATAATTGCTGATAAAAATCTTCCATATCATAGTGCCTATAAAAAAGCAAGTTACATAGATATAGATGGAAACTTGATAAAACCAGACACACCGAATGCATATAAATATGAAGAATTTATATTTGATGGATTTAATTACTTTGAAAATATTACTATTTTAAGAGGAAAAAGAGAAGAAGACTTTGCACCAATTAAAAATAAAGAAGGTATTGATAGTCCAGAAACTGCAATTAAATTATATAATGATTTTTGGAAACTTTAAAATATTTTATTAAAAAAATAAGGAGAAAATTTATGGATGAATGTAAAATAGTTAATTTATATAGCTTAGATGAAACAATAGCAAAGGACTTACTTTTAAAATATACATATCCTTGGGAAGTACTTTCACATATAGAAGAATTTATATTAGAATTAGGAGAAAAATTACCTAAAGATGAATATAAAAAAATAGGAGAAAATGTTTGGATTCATAAAACTGCTACTGTATATGAAAGTAGTTACATAAAAGGTCCTGCAATAATTTGTAAAGATGCAGAAATAAGACACTGTGCTTTTATAAGAGGTAAGGCAATTGTAGGAGAAGGAGCAGTTGTTGGAAATTCAACAGAACTAAAAAATGTAATTTTATTTAATAAAGTTCAAGTACCACATTATAATTATGTAGGAGATTCAATTTTAGGTTATAAAGCACATATGGGAGCGGGTTCAATAACATCAAATGTTAAATCTGATAAAACTTTAGTAGTAATAAAAGATAAAAAAGAAAAAATAGAAACAAATCTTAAAAAAGTAGGAGCAATGTTAGGAGATAAAGTTGAAATTGGATGCGGAAGCGTACTTAATCCAGGAACTATAATTGGAAAGAATACAAATGTTTATCCTCTTTCATCAGTTAGAGGAGTTGTACCAGAAAATAGTATATATAAAACAAAAACAGAGATAATAGAAAAAAGTGCTAATGTGTAAATAGTGTCAATGGTGTCAATGGGGACGGAGTTTTTTGACATAACTAATATGATAAATTAATTAAGGTTAAAACTTAATAAAAATTTTGATATTTAAAATATAGCATAACCATTCAAGTTAATCAATATTTTTGTATTAAAAATGATATTAGTATTATTCAAAATAAAAACAAATAAAGCTTAAAATTTATTGAAAAATATATTTTTTAAGCTTCATTTGTTTTTTTATTAAGTTTTAACCTTAATAAAAATTAACATAAAAAATTAGGAGAAAAACTTATGAAAAAAATTAAAAAAGAACAAGGAATAACATTAGTAGCACTAGTAGTAACGATAATATTGTTATTTATATTAGTAGGAGTAACACTTCGGAACAGTATTAGGACAAAATGGATTAATAGAAAGAACAAAAGAATCAGTAGAAAAATATGAAGAAGGACAAGAAAAAGAAGAAGGAGATCTACATAATAT
>CANQMY010000165.1 GCA_947625075.1 uncultured Clostridia bacterium | reverse complement strand
ATTTTATTTACTATTTCATTTAATTTTGCTTCGTATTGTTTAACTGCTCCTTCAATTCCTGTTCCATAACCACCATTAATCATATCACATCTATTTTCACTCATTCCTCTTAATAGATATGTATCACTTCTCCCAGCTCCAAGTGATGTATGAAAATTACCATTTGTATCTTTTGTAACACGAATTGATAATTGATCCCAATCAACATAAAAACAGTCTGGATAATCATTTTGGAATGCATCTCTTGCTTGTCCATAGTCTGTTAAAAGTTGTGTGTTTCCATTTGCAAAATTCGTAAGATTTTGAATACTTAAATCACTTGTATCAGATGTACTTCCTATTTCATAGTTTTTACCTTGCATGAAAATTCCTTCACTATACATATGAAACATTGCATCATAAATCTTTCTTGCATCTCCAGATAATTGTTTTCCAAAATATTCAAGTGTACTTCTTGCTGTTTTTTCTGCTGCATAGCTTGAATTAATTGTGCTAATTATCTGTAAGTTTCCTATTAACATAGCAACTACTATAAAGATAACTAGCAATTTTTTTGTTTTTTGTTTAGTTTTTTCTTTCATAATAATCTCCTTTTCATTTTCTATAATTAAAATAATAACATAACAATAATATTTTAACAATCTTAAAATCGAAAAAATATTTTACATTTTTATTACAAAAATATACAATTATATTTACAAATTAGTAATTTAACTTTTAAAAATTAATTTGACATTTATTATTCTCCTTCGTATAATATGTTTATAAAATTTATAAACATGTTTACGAGGTGAAAACATTAATGATAGAAAAATTAAAAAAAATTATAAGAAATATAAAATTTGAACATATATGTATAATAGCAACTTTTATATTTATGCTAATTATACATTCATTAGCACCAATAACAGGAGATGATTGGTATAATGCTGCTCCAAATTTTTCTTTTACTGGGTCAGTTGCAAAAGCCCTTGAATTTTATAGAGAATGGGAAGGTAGAATTGTTGGAAGAGTTTTTATCAATCTTTTAAGTTCAAGAAAAATAATATATAATATATTAACTTCTCTTATTATGGCAGGTATAGTATATTGCGCATATAAGTTAATTGATAATAAAAGAAATAAAAAATATCCAATGTTACTATTTTTAATGGCAATGCTTTTAGTAAATTGGTGGGTATTTGGTGAAAGCTATATATGGGTAGCAGGAGGAATTACATATCTATATCCTGCCTCTATTGTATTAGGTATAATAGCATATTTGTTTAATAAAAAAGATACTAAATTTAAAATCGTTGAAAGTATAATATTAATTATCCTTAGTTTAATAGGGACATGTTTTGTTGAAAATTTAGGTGTTGCCCTTATTTGTGCTTGGATTTTATTCATTATATATAATTATATTATAAATAAAAAAATTCAAATTGTGCCAATTTTATGTTTAGTTTCTTCAATAACTACATTTATTATAATGCTTCTTAGTCCTCGGTTCAGCACTTAGACTAATGGAAACACCTGAGTTTGCAAATCTATCAATTGTTGGAAAAGTAATTTATAATATAGATAATTGTATACGATATCTTTATACAAGAAATGCTTTTTTAATATTTTTAATGTTAATTCCTATTAATAGTATAATTAATAGAAAAATTAAAAGAAAAATAATAAAAATACCAATTATGATTGTACTCAATGCTTATTGTATATTAAGTATTATTCAGAATTTACAATATGAATTTCCTATTCTTAATAAAGTATTTATTTTAAATTCTAAAATAATAACTGTTCCATTTTGGACTATTTATACAATATTATTTTTATATAGTATTATAGACACATATAAAGATGATAAAAGAAAGTTAGCAATTTACCTTATAATTTTAATAATTGGTTTTTCATCTATATTTAGTATGTTTCTTTCTCCTGTTTGGGGAGATAGGATATCTGTATTTAATACATTTTGCTTATATATAATATCTATTTCTTTAATTAGTAATATTGTGAAAAAAATAAATTTAGAAAAATTTTTAATGATTACTCTAGTATGTGCTTGTATTTGTTATATTTTAATTTTTGTATATATTGCACATATTCAAAACATAAGAGAGAATGAAATAAAACAATGTATAGATAATAATGAAAAAGTTTTAAATTTAACAAAGTCGCCTATAGCTTTAACACATATTTACAATCCAGAAACTGACTTTCATATCAATTCATATAAAAGTTGTTACAACATTCCTGAAGATGTTGAAATTAGATTAAAGAGCTCAGAGTTAGAACTTATGATTATTAATTTAATAAAAAATATAAAGTCAAATTAATACCATCCATTTTTTTAAAAAAGGTTGATTTTTCTAAAAAAATCAACCTTTTTTTCTTTTAAAATTTAATTTTATACTCTTATTTTATTCTTTTACCTTGTACTAAAGGATTTAAATCTCTTATTTTTACTTTTATATATAATTTACTATATCTTCAAATGTATCATATCCACTTTCACTATTTATATGTCCTGCATTTGGTATTAAAACTTGCTCTGTTGCAATTTTATTTGCAAAATCTTTCTCAACTTCATATTTTACATATGGATCATTATCTGAATAGAAAC
>CANQMY010000164.1 GCA_947625075.1 uncultured Clostridia bacterium | reverse complement strand
AATTAGGAGATCAATTACAATCTCAACTTGTAATGAGACATTATAAAGGATTCTTAGAAAAATAATTAAAAGCCTAAATTTAAGGAGCTATTCTAATTATTATTTAAAATTTAGGATAGCTTCATAGAAGTGGCTTTATTGTTTATTTTTATGCGTACCAAAAATGCTAGCTCAAAATTATATTATGTTAGGAGAATGTTATGTATATAATAATGTTAGGAGCTCCAGGAAGTGGAAAAGGTACAATAGGAAATGAAATTTGTAATAAATATAATTTAACACACTTATCTACTGGAGATATTTTTAGAGATGAAATTAAAAGACAAACAGAATTAGGAAAAAAAGCAAATGAATATATATCAAAAGGAAATCTCGTTCCAGATGAAATAACAATTGAAATGGTTAAAGGAAAATTAGAAAATCTAGATGGAGTTTTATTTGATGGATTTCCAAGAACTATTAATCAAGCAGAAAAATTAAAAGAATTGTTAAATAAAAAACGGAAAGTCAATAACTGCTGTTATAAATTTATGTGTTCCAGATGAAGACATAATAAAAAGAACTTCAAGTAGGGTAGTATGCTCTAATAAAGATTGCAAAGCTACATTTAATACTATATTTTTACCACCAAAAAAAGAAGGAATTTGCGATATTTGTGGTTCAAAATTAATAGTAAGGGATGATGACAAACCAGAAACAATAAAAGAAAGATTAAATGTATATTATGAAAATACAGCGCCTTTAATTGATTTTTATGAAAAAGAAGGTATTTTAGATAAAATAGATATAGATATTTATTCTTCATCAACTAAAAAAGATTCTGTAGATAAAGCAGTTGAAATAATTGAAAGAAAAAAATAATTTGATATTAAAATTGTAAAGAAGGAAATAAAATGGTTACAATTAAATCAAAATCTGAAATAGAAAAAATGAGAGAAGCATGTAAAATAGCAAGTTTAACACAAAAAGAAATTGAAAAAGCAATAAAAGATGGAATTTCAACTATGGAGTTAGACAAAATTGCAGAAAAAGTTATGAGGAGCTATGGAGCTATTCCAGCAGAAAAAGGATATCCTAGTGGAATGAGAGGAGTTCCAGATTTTCCAGGATCAATATGTGCTTCTGTAAATGATAATATTATACATGGTATTCCATCTAAAAATGTGATATTAAAAAATGGTGATATTGTTAGTATTGATTTGGTTGCTTATAAAGATGGATTTAATGGTGACTGTGCAAGAACATACACAGTAGGAAATGTATCAGATGAAGCTAAGAAACTAATAGAGGTTACAAAGAATGCTTTTTTTGAAGGAATAAAATTTGCAAAAAAAGGATTTAGATTGGGTGATGTAAGTCATGCAATTGGAGAATATGTAAATAATAATGGTTTTTCAGTAATAAAGGAATTTGAAGGACATGGAATAGGAAGAGATATGCATGAAGATCCAGGAATTCCTAACTATGGTAAACCAGGAAGGGGAATAAGATTAGAGCCAGGAATGACTCTTGCTATTGAACCTATGGTAACTGCAGGTAAACCAGATATTTGCCAAGGTGATGATGGTTGGTCTATTTGGACATTAGATGAAAGCTTATCTGCACATTATGAAAATACAATTTTAATTACAGAAAAAGAACCAGAAATATTGACATTAATATGAAAATATTATATAATATAATAGCTATTGTATTAAAATCGATAATTATGTCAATAAGTAAAATAGGAGGAATTACAAATATATGTCTAAAGAAGATATAATTGAAGTGGAAGGTACAGTTTCTGAAGCTTTACCTAATACGCTATTTAAAGTAAAACTAGAAAATGGACATGAAATTTTAGCACATATTTCTGGAAAATTAAGAATGAATTATATAAAAATTTTACCAGGCGATAAAGTTAAAATAGAACTTTCTCCCTATGATTTAAGCAAAGGAAGAATAACATGGAGAGCAAAATAAATTTTTTATTTTAAATAAAAAGATATTAATAAATAGAGATAAAGTCTAATGATGTTGAGGTGTGAAGTGAGGTGTAAGTTTTTTACATTTGACTTCACATATCAACCATTAGAAAGCAAATATAGGAGGTGTATCATAAATGAAGGTAAGACCATCTGTAAAGAAAATGTGTGACAAATGCAAAGTAATCAAAAGAAAAGGTGTAGTTAGAGTAATATGCGAAAATCCAAAGCATAAACAAAGACAAGGTTAATTTATTTAGATATCAACACAAATCTAGCAAGCGGCTGATTTTAGATTTGTGTTTATATATATTTTTATCCAAAAATTCTAAAGACTATATAAGTTATTTAAATATGTTAATGAAAAACCTTTCAAATTAATATATTTTATACTTAAATAGTGCATTTCACCTTTAGAAATTTTAGATAATACTAAAAAACTAAATTATATAAAAAAACAAAAAGAAAGAGGTGTAAAAATGGCTCGTTTAGCAGGAGTTGATCTACCTAAGGAAAAAAGAGTAGAAATAGGATTAACTTATATTTATGGAATAGGCTTAAAAAGATCACAAAAAATTCTTAAAGATGCTGGAGTAAATCCAGATATTAGAGTAAAAGATTTAACAGCAGATCAAGAACAAGCAATAAGAAAAGCAATGGCAGAATATACTGTTGAAG
>CANQMY010000163.1 GCA_947625075.1 uncultured Clostridia bacterium | reverse complement strand
TTAAATTTCTCGTATTTAGTTCTTTTCCTAATTTTTCTGAACTTACATTTCCCATATATTTATCTAGTTGTACTGATAATACATTTTGTTCTAAATATTCTCTTTCACTTGCTATTTTGTATGACTCTGTTGCTTTCTTTGCTTTACTAAATATTCCGTTATCAGATAAAGCTATGTTTAATGTTACTCCTGCTAATATTAACATAATTATTATTGTTACTACCAAAGCTACAAGCGTAATTCCTTTGTTTTTCATTATCTTTTGCATTTTAACCCTCCATTTTATCATTAAGTAGATAACTTAATGATAAATTATTTTTTTCACTCTTCCTTTATAAATTAGTGTTTTTATGGCTTTATATTTTGTCAAAAAAATTTATATAAATTCATATCAAAATTGTTGCATTTTTTAGTTTTTTATTATAAAATAAATACATAAAAACATCGTCAAGTTATCTACTTGACGATATTTTTTTACATATTTATTTAATCTTAAAGTTATTTTTTATAAAAAATCTCCTCCTACTATTAATAGATGAGATAAAGAAAGACAATTATATTTTAATCATTTCTCATCTTTATTTTCAATAATATATTTATGAAATTCTGTTGTTTTATCTATATTCATTTTAATTTCTTCCTCTGTTAATGCTTTATTGTAAATCCTTGTTGAATAACATAACCCTTTCAAGTAAGACCAATTTCCAGCATCTCTAATCGTACTTCTACCAAGTTCTAAGTAATCTAATTTTTTCACATTTTCTATAAATTTATCATAATAATCTTTTGTAAGCCAACCAGATACCTTCTTTAAACTATCATTTACTTCACTCACATCATTTATATATAATTTTTGAGTTATATATTTGTCATTCTTTCCTTCGTTTGGATCAAAACTTACTACAAAATAAATGTCATTATTGAATAGGTCTTTTCCCACAGGCGCTATCTGATTCCAAGGAGCATTCTTGTCTATCGACCATTCTCCCCACTCAACATCTTTACTACCTTCTATTGACAAATTATATTGAATATCTTTCTTCTCATAATGTATTCCAAATCTGATAGAAGATCCTTCATTATATTTCCCATTCCAAAAACTAAATAAACCTGTAAATTCTTCATCTTCTAATATAGACTGTACATTATCCAATATTTTTCCATAAAATTCAAATGTTAAACCTTCTGAAAAGTCATATTCACCATTACTCTTTATTTCTATATAATTATTTCCGTTAAAATTAAATGCCCCTGTTTCTTCATCGATATATTCTTCTATTTTGTCTGACTGCTGTCTATCATATCCACCATTATTTGTTGATACATCTTTTCCTTTTTGTTCTTCGTATGCTTCCTTTCTTTTTTCTACTGTATCATATTCATTATCATTATAGTAATATAATGTTGCATTTTTTCCCCAACTAGCTTTATCTAGCCCTACATTCGCCGAATCTAAATTAAATAATAAATGATCTGTTACTGATATTGTTGAATTATAGTCAAAATTATTATAACTTTCATCTTCTAATTGTATTATTTCTCCTGTTTCATAGTTCACTACCCAATTATATTTTGTTTCTCCATAATCTTCTAATACTGTTCCTTTTCCTAAATAATTCCAACCTGTTCCGTATGTTTTATTTTCTGACTTTTCTACTATTATATCCCATATACTACTATTTTCTAAATTTCTATCTACCAAACTTTTTCCTAATTTCTCTGAACTTACATTTTGCAAATATTTATCTAGTTGTACTGATAATACATTTTGTTCTAAATACTCTCTTTCACTTGCTATTTGATATTCTTTTGTTGCTTTTTTTGCTTTACTAAATATTCCATTATCAGATATTGCTATATTTAGAGTTACTCCCGCTAAAATTAACATAATTATAATTGTTACTACTAGTGCTACTAATGTTATTCCTTGTTCTCTTATTTTGCTTATTCTCATTTGTCTCTTTAAAATTCTTCTTTTCTCTTCACTTTCCATTTTTTCTCCTCTTTCATTAGTTTTTTCTAATTTTTTCTTTTAGTATTATCTTTTATTAATTTCATAATTATTTTAGCAATTTTGTAGAACTTAGTTAATATGTTATAGTTTATTATTTCTTCTTTATTATGTTGTTTTTATTAATGATAAAACTTAATAAAAAAAGAATAAGTCTTACATGCTACTTATATTAAGCTTTTCATAAGATTTATTCTTTTATTTTTTTACAAATTTTCTATTTTTTGTTTATTTTATTATCTTGATTTTACCTAGTCGTTATGATATATTTAAAATATACTATTTTTTATTAAGTTTTATCATTAATAAATTTATATTTTAAATATTTTTTACATTGTTTAAAGTTCGGTTTTATAATTAATAGATTATACATTTTTTTAATCTTTCTTCAACCTTTTTAAACATATTTTCTTTTATACTATCAGTATGTATTCTGTAATATATTTTAGCAAGTTCTCTTCTTACAAACCAATCTATAAAAATCAGAAGAATCTTTATTTGACATCTAATTTCTTATAACATCAGATGAATCCTTTGGATTTACATATTTTGCTAAAAATGAAAAAACTTACGAACCCAATATAGTTCGTAAGTTGTCTTAAATTGGAGCAGGTAACGGGAATCGAACCCGTATAACCAGCTTGGAAGGCTGGAATTCTACCATTGAACTGCATTTTTCCGTGACA
>CANQMY010000162.1 GCA_947625075.1 uncultured Clostridia bacterium | reverse complement strand
AAAGGAATAGATAAAGAATTAGTTGGTCAAACAGCAGCAGTTGTAAGAACAAAGAGACCACCAGAAGTATATAAAGGTAAAGGAATTAAATATGCTGATGAGCATATTAGACGTAAAGAGGGTAAGACAGGTAAGAAATAAACTTTGAGAAAGGAGAAAAAAATGATTTCAAAAACAGATAGAAAATCTGAAAGAATTAGACGTCATAAAAGAGTACGTACAAAGATAAGTGGAACTGCAGAATGTCCAAGATTATGTGTATTTAGAAGTAATAGTGGAATTTATGCTCAAATTATAGATGATGTTAAAGGCGAAACTTTAGTTTGTGCATCTACTATTGATAAAGAAATAAAAACAAAACATAGCAATATTGAAGCTGCAAAAGAAGTAGGAACTTTGATTGCGTCAAGAGCTAAAGATAAGAAAATAAAAGATGTAGTATTTGATAGAAGTGGATATTTATATCATGGAGTTATCAAATCATTAGCAGAAGCAGCAAGAGAAGGCGGATTAAATTTTTAAGAGAAGGAGGAAATAGGTCGTGCAAGAAAAAGAAAGACAAGAAAATGAATCTGAATTAAATGAAAAAGTAGTTGCTATAAATAGAGTAGCAAAAGTTGTAAAAGGTGGTAGAACATTCAGATTTAGTGCTGTAGTTGTAGTTGGAGATGGTGCTGGACATGTTGGAGTTGGAAATGGAAAGGCATCAGAAGTTCCAGATGCAATTAAAAAAGCTATTGAAGATGCTAAGAAAAATTTAGTAGAAGTTCCAATAGTAGGAACAACAGTACCACATGAATTTATTGGAAAATTTGGAAGCGCAAGCGTAGTAATTAAGCCAGCTCATGAAGGTACAGGACTTATTACTGGTGGAAGCGTAAGATCAGTATTAGAACTTGCAGGTTATAAAGATGTAAAAACTAAAGTTCTAGGATCAAATAATCCAAGAAATGTTGTATATGCAACACTTGCTGGTCTTCAAAGCATGGAGACAATTGAACAAGTAGCTAAAAAGAGAGGAAAAAAAGTAGAAGAAATTAGATAGGAGGTGTAATCCATAATGAAATTAGACGAATTAAAGCCAACAGTTAAACCTACTAAATCAAGAAGAGTAGGACGCGGTATAGGTTCAGGACTTGGAAAAACATCAGGTAAAGGACATAAAGGACAAAAAGCAAGATCTGGAGGCGGAGTTAGACGTGGATTTGAAGGTGGTCAAACACCATTATTTAGAAGATTACCAAAAAGAGGATTTAATAATAAATTTGCTAGAAATTATACAGAAATAACATTGACAATGCTAAACAAATCAAAATCAGAAGTAGTTGATGCAGAAAGCTTAATAAAAGATGGAATAATAAGCAAAGCAAATGATGGTTTAGTAGTAATAGCAACTGGTAAATTAGAAAAGAAATTAACTGTAAAAGCAAAAAGATTTACTGCAAAAGCTAAAGAACAAATCGAATCTTTAGGCGGAAAAGCAGAGGTGATATAAGTTGTTTAATACAATAAAAAATGCTTTAAAAACTCCTGAGATAAGGAAAAAAATATTATATACTATATTACTTTTAGTAATATTTAGATTTGGTTGTTATGTTACAATACCAATGGTTGATATAGTAAAATTACAATCAATAATTAATGAACCACAAAATAGTGTGGTAGGAATGATCAATTTAATTTCTGGAGGAGCTTTTTCAAGACTTTCTATTTTTGCTATGTCAATTACTCCTTATATTACTTCTTCAATTGTTATACAACTTTTAGGAATGGTTATACCAGCCTTAGAGAGATTAACAAAAGAAGGTGGCGAAGAAGGAAGAAAGAAAATTGATAGATATACAAAATTAGTTGCTTTAGTTTTAGCATTAATTGAAGGTTTAGGAATTTATTTTTCATATAAATCTTCAGGATTATTCATAGATGATACATTCCTTACTGGATTTGTTGTTGTATTATCTTTAATAGCAGGAACATCACTTCTTATATGGATTGGAGATAAGATTTCTAGTAAAGGAATTGGAAATGGAATTTCAATGTTAATTTTTGCTGGTATAGTATTAAGTGTTCCACAAGCAATTACTGGTATTGCAGGTTTAATTGTTCAAGATGGAGTATTTGATACACTAGGATTAGTAAAAGCAATTATAGCTGTATTAGGAATTTTGCTATTAGTTGTAGGAGTTGTATTTGTACAACAAGCTGAAAGAAGAATACCAGTACAATATTCAAAAAGAGTAGTTGGAAGAAAAATGGTAGGAGCACAAAACACTCATATTCCAATTAAACCTGCAATGGCAAGTGTACTACCAATAATATTTGCATCTGCATTTATGACATTTCCAGCTATGATTATACAATTATTTGTAAATGATATCGAAACAAAAACAGGATTTTTAAGAGTATTATATAATTTATCTATAGCAACATCATCATCAGAAGTTGGATGGCAATATACAATAATTAATGCACTTATATATGTATTACTTATAGTTGGATTTACATACTTTTATACGTATGCAACATTTAATCCAGCTGAAGTAGCAAATAATATAAAACAAAATGGTGGATTTATTCCAGGAATAAGAGCAGGAAAACCAACAGCTGATTATTTATCTTCTGTTCTTTCTAAAATATTATTATTTGGAGGATTATTCCTATCTGCTATTGCAATAATACCAATGCTTGCAAAAGGAATAGGACTAAATACTGCTTTTGGTGGAACATCAAT
>CANQMY010000161.1 GCA_947625075.1 uncultured Clostridia bacterium | reverse complement strand
ATAGAAAATACAGTAAAAGTTGCAGAAAAATGTAATGTAGATTTTGAATTTGGACATACTATACTTCCAAATTATGATGTTCCAGAAGAATATAAAACTCATTTTGATTATTTAAAAAAGTTGACAGATGACGGAATAAAAAAGAGATATGGTAATAATCCATCACAAGAAATAATAGATAGAGAAAACTATGAGTTAGATGTTATAAAGAAAATGGGATATGTTGATTATTTCTTAATTGTATGGGACTATGTTAATTTTGCAAAATCTCATGAAATACCAGTAGGACCAGGAAGACGGTTCAGGAGCAGGTTCAATAGTAGCTTATGCTATTGAAATAACAGATATTGATCCAATTAAATATAATCTTATTTTTGAAAGATTTTTAAATCCAGAAAGAATAAGTATGCCTGATTTTGATATAGATTTTGATTATGAGAAAAGACAAGAAGTAATTGACTACGTATCAGAAAAATATGGAGCAGACCATGTTTCACAGATTATTACTTTTGGAACTATGGCAGCAAAAATGGTAATAAGAGATGTTGCAAGAGTATTAGATTTTCCTTATGCAGAAGCAAACAGTTTAACTAAAATGATTCCTAATGAAATACACATGACTATTTCAAAAGCATTAGAAATAAATAAAGAATTAAAGGACTTATATGATAATAATGAACAAATAAAAAATTTGCTTAATATAGCTATGGCATTAGAAGGAATGCCAAGGCAGGCATCTACACATGCTTGTGGAATTATTATATCAAGAGAACCAGTAGTGGAGTTTGTTCCACTCTATGCGAGAGATGGAGTAGTATCTACACAATACATAATGACTACTTTAGAAGAGTTAGGTCTTCTGAAAATGGACTTTTTAGGGTTAAGAACACTTACTGTAATTAGAGATGCTAAAACATTAATTAAAGAAAATCAAGGTATAGATGTAGAATTTGATGAAGAAATGAATGACCCAAAAGTATATAAATTATGGCAAGATGGAGATTCAGTTGGTATATTTCAGTTTGAATCACAAGGAATGACCAACTTTATGAAAGAACTTAAACCAGATTGTCTAGAAGATATTATAGCTGGTGTTTCATTATATAGACCTGGACCAATGGATCAAATACCAAGATATATTGCAAATAAAAAAGACCCAGCAAATGCAGTTTATACACATCCATCGCTTAAGCCAATACTAGAAGTAACTTATGGATGCATGGTTTATCAAGAGCAAGTTATGCAAATTGTAAGAGATTTAGCAGGATATTCTTTAGGAAGAGCAGACTTGGTAAGAAGAGCTATGGGAAAGAAAAAGCTTGATGTTATGGCAAAAGAAAGAGAAAATTTTGTACATGGTAAACTAGATGAAAATGGAAATATAGAAATTCCAGGATGTATAAGAAATGGTATTGACGAAGAATCTGCTAATAAAATTTTTGATGAAATGGCAGAGTTTGCAAAATATGCTTTCAATAAATCACATGCTGCATGTTACGCAGTAATATCATATCAAACAGCTTATTTAAAAGCTTATTATCCAGCAGAATTTATGGCAGCAATGCTTAATAGTTTTTTAGGAAATTTAAACAAAATTCCAATTTATATTAATGAATGTAAAAAATTAAATATAAATATATTAAAACCAGATATAAATAAAAGTTTTACAAAATTTACTGCAAAGGGAAAAGATATAAGATTTGGTTTAGGAAGTATTAAAAATGTTGGAATAGCAGTAATAGACAGTATTGTAAAAGAAAGAGAAGAAAACGGAGAATATAAAGACTTTACAGATTTTGCAGAAAGAATTTATGGTGAATCTGTTAATAAAAAATGTATAGAAAGTTTAATAAAATCAGGAGCTTTTGACAACTTAGGAAAAACTAGAAGTACTTTAATGGCATCTTATGAACAAATTATAGATACAATATCTGATTCAAAGAGAAAAGACTATTCTAATCAAATTACAATGTTTGATATAGGAAATACACAAGAAGATATACAAAAGATGAAGTATTCTTTTAATGAATTAAAAGAATATACGGAAAAAGAAATTTTATCAATGGAAAAAGAAATGTTAGGAATTTATATATCTGGACATCCTCTTGAAAAATACAGAAAACAAATAGAGGAAATAACAGATATTAATACTATTCAAATAGAAGATGCTTTAGAAATGCTTGAAAATGAAGGAAAATGTAACTTAGAAGATGGAAAGAGTGTAAAATTTGCAGGGATTATAACTAAGATAAAAAAGAAATTTACTAAGAATAATAAAATTATGGCATTTATAACTGTAGAAGATTTATATGGAAGCATGGAAGTAATTGTTTTTGAAAGTGTATATAATAGATTTAATAGTTTATTAGTTGAAGAAAATATTATTACAATTAATGGAAGAATAAGTATTAAAGATGATAATGATATAAGTATAATTGCTGAAAATATTTCAGAGCTTAAGGGGCAAACAAAAAAACATTTAGAGATTAATTTAAATAATTTAGTAGATGAGCAAAAAGAAAGCTTAAAGGGTGCAATTAAATTTTTTTCAGGAGATAAAAATAACTTAGCAATATATGTAATAAAAGGAGAAGAAAAGTTTTCTTCTGGTGCTATATTTTATACAGAAGATACACTAAAGGAATTTGAAGAAATTGTTGGAAAAGAGAATATATCATTAGTAGAAGATTAGAAATATGATTGACAAATATTTTTTAGTTATATACAATTAAGAAAAATAAAAAG
>CANQMY010000160.1 GCA_947625075.1 uncultured Clostridia bacterium | reverse complement strand
TTTTTCCTTTCTTTTTTGATTTTAACTTTTTGGGAATTTTTTAGAATAAAAAATTTTTTGAAAAAATTATAATTTGATTATAATTCCATATTATGACAAATGTCAAGAATTTTCGTATGACCATATTCTACAAATTTCGACTTTTAATTCTAAATAAAATACTTGCAAGTTAGATAATAAAATGTTATAATAATTTTTGCGTTTAAACATTAGCATAAAGGAGGAATGAAGTGATTACAAATTTTTTTAAACAACATATGCCAATTGTCGCCCTCGTAATACTTGTTTTCGTTTTAGTTGCACTTTTAAAATTCGCACAAATTTAATAAAAAAATCTCTTAAAAAACTTTTCTTTAGTTTTTTAAGGGATTTTTTATTACTTTAATTTAAAATCAATTTTTCTTAAATCTTTATTAGCACTTATTACTTCAACTGTAATTTTATCTCCTAACTTATATATTTTTCCTAAAGTTTTACCTATTATTGATTTTGAATTTTCATCATAAATATAGTAGTCATCATCCATGTTTTCAAATCTTATTAATCCTTCTACTGTATTTTCTAATTTCACAAATATTCCAAAATTTGTTACACTAGAAATTATGCCTTCATAAGTCTCTCCTATTTTTCTTTCCATGTACTCTGCTTTTTTCATATCTTCACTTTCTCTCTCCGCTTTAGTAGCATTTAATTCACATTCTGAAGATATTTCTGCATATTTTATTGCTTGTTTATTATATTTTTCTTGTAATTTATCATTCATGTTATAATTTGCTTCTAAATATTTACTTATAATCCTATGTATAAAAAGATCTGGATATCTTCTTATTGGAGATGTAAAATGACAATAATATTTACTTGCTATACCAAAATGTCCCTTATTTTCGGACTCATACCTAGCAACTTTTAAAGATCTTAATATAAGATTCGATATAACATTTTCTTCTTTTTTTCCTTTTACATCATCTAATACAGTTTGAAATGCTTTTGGTTTAATATCATCTTTTCTGCCTTTTATCCTATATCCAAAATTATAAAGATACTTATTTAAATCTGTTATTTTTTCTTCGTCTGGTTTTTCATGTACTCTGTATATAAATGGTGCTCTAATCCAATAAAATCTTTCAGCAATGCTTTCGTTTGCAGTAAGCATAAACTGCTCTATTATTTCATTAGCAAAATTTGTATCATAAGGTTTTATATCTATTGGGTATCCAAATTTATCAAGAACAATTTTACTTTCTGGAATATCTAATGATAAATATCCATCTTTTTTTCTTCTTTGTTTTAATATCAAAGCTAACTCTTTCATACTATCAAAATGTGAAATATACTGCTCATATTTATTTAAAACTTTTTTATTTTTTCTTTCTATAATATCAAAAACATCATGATAATTCATTCTTCTATTTACATTAATAATAGATTTTATTATATCCGAACTTATCACTTTTCCAGATTCATCAATTTGCATTATGCATGAAATAGCATATCTATCTTCTCCTTGATTTAAACTGCAAGCACCATTTGAAAGCTCTGTTGGAAGCATTGGAATTACTCTATCTAACATATATACACTTGTTCCTCTTAAAATTGCTTCTTTATCTAAAGCACTTCCTTCTTTTACATAGTGACTTACATCTGCAATATGAACACCTAAAGTATATGTTCCGTCATTATTTTTAATAACATTTACTGCGTCATCTAAGTCTTTTGCATCTTCTCCATCAATTGTAAACATTTCTATATTTCTTAAATCTTGTCTTCCATTTTTAGTAACTTTTTCTTTAGAGATTTTTTTTGCTTCTTCTATAACCTCTTTTGGAAATTCATAAGGAAGATTAAAATTTTTTATTATAGAAAGCATATCTATTCCTGCTTCATCTTTATTTCCTAGTATTTCTACAATCTTTCCTTCTGCTTTTTTATTTTTTTCTGGATATTTAAGAATTTGAACTACAACCTTTTCATTATTTTTTGCTTTACCCCATTTTGATTTAGATATAAATATATCTCCGACTATTTTTTTGTCATCTGGAATAACAAATCCAAAATTCTTACTTTTTTTAAATATTCCTACAATTTTGCTTGTTTTTCTTTTTACTACTTTTATTATTTTTCCCTCTAAATGCGTACCATGAGATTTATCTAATAATATTAAATCTACTGTATCTCCATCCATTGCAGTATTTCCATTTTCTTTTGATATAAATATATCTGAACTTTGACCTTCTATTTTTACAAAACCAAAACCTTTTTGGTTTGACATATACATACCTTGTAAAACTTCCATTTTTTCCTCTTTATATTTTTAATTTTATTTTAGAATATAAAAAATGCATATATTTAATATGCACTTTCTTAATTTTATTACATTAAATTTTATAGCTACTTTTACAAAATTATAGAGAAAAAACTACTCCTGTTATAATACTTAAAACTGCAAATACAATTCCTAAAATAATTGTATTTCTTTGAGTTCTTCCTGATTTTGTTCTTCCCTTATTTTTTTGATAATATTTATTTGAGCTTGGATTTTCATAAGTATCTTCTGCTGAGTTATTATTATCCTTTGACTGAAATGTTGTAGTTAAAATTAATGCTATGCATACTACTATGTATATTGCTAACAATATATATTTTAAAACTGTCATTTTTCTTCTCCTAACTGAATTTATTAAATTTAATTCACATATTCAATAACATTAATAACTATATCACATATTTAACCAAAAATCAAGCAATAT
>CANQMY010000159.1 GCA_947625075.1 uncultured Clostridia bacterium | reverse complement strand
ATGCAAAAGCAACAAGACAAGAAGCAATACGAATGAGAGATGAAATAAATAAAGCGATTAAATTAAAAAAATAATAACGTTAATAAAACTAAAAAGAAAGGAAAAATTAATATGCATTTAATGGCAGAACTAATAAAAAAAGAAATTTTAAAACCTGATATTTATAAATTTACATTAAGGGCAAGAGAAATAGTGGACATTGCAAAAGCAGGACAGTTTTTAAATATAAGAGTAAATAATGAAGTAGAGCCACTTTTAAGAAGACCAATTAGTATTTATAATATTGAAAAAGAGAGTGGAATATTAGAATTTATATTTCAAATTAAAGGTAGAGGAACGAGAATTTTAGCAGAAAGAAATGTAGGGGAATTTATAGATATATTAGGACCTTTAGGATATGGAACATTTAAGTTTAATGATTATAAAAATATTGCTATACTAGGAGGGGGAATAGGAATATTTCCTTTATACGAACTTGCTAAAGAAGCAAAAAAAGATTCAAAAAATATAAATACATATTTAGGTTTTAGAAATAAAGATTTAGTTTTGTTAGAAAAAGAATTTGAAAATGTATCAAATAAATTAGTAATTACAACAGATGATGGAAGTTATAAAGAAAAAGGCTTAGCTTTAGAATATTTAAGGAAAGATATAAAAGAAAATAATATAGAATGTATTTTTGCTTGTGGTCCGTTGCCAATGCTTAAAGAGGTAAGAAAATTTGCATTAGAAAATGATATAAATTGCCAAATTTCATTAGAGGAAAGAATGGCATGTGGATTAGGAGTATGTTTAGGATGTGCAGTAAAAAATGCTAAAAGCTCAGCAGAAAATCCAGAAT
This sequence comes from uncultured Clostridia bacterium, assembly GCA_947625075.1. GTDB lineage: Bacteria > Bacillota > Clostridia > TANB77 > CAG-508 > CAG-793. The sequence goes on along the minus strand of CANQMY010000159.1, from coordinate 1,915 downwards.
ATTGGCATGTTTGCAAAGCTGGACCAGTATTTAATGCAAAAGATGTTGATATATAAAAAAATTACAATAAAATGAATTAATTTAATTAAAATAGAAAGGAAATAAGTTAGTGAATACAAGTGTAAATTTTGCAGGAATTAAAATGAAGAATCCAGTTACAGTTTCATCAGGAACTTTTGGATATGGAAGAGAATTAAGTCAATATATAGATCTAAACAAATTAGGAGGAATTATAACGAAAGGAACATCATTAAAACCTAAAAGTGGAAATAAACCTCCAAGAGTATGTGAAACAGCTAGTGGTATGCTTAATAGCATAGGACTTCAAAATCCGGGAGTAGAGTATTTTGCACAAAATGATTTACCATTTCTTAAAAAATATGATACAGCAATAATTGTAAATGCTTGTGGAAGTACTATAGATGAATATGTTGAACTTTGTAAAATATTAAATACTCTTGATATAGATGGAGTAGAACTTAACTTATCTTGTCCTAACGTAAAATCGGGTTGCCTTGCATTTGGAAGTAGTTATGATGGAGTTAAAGAAGTAACTGAAAAAGTAAGAAAAGTATTAGATAAACCTTTAATAGTAAAACTTACACCAAATGTAACTGATATAGCAAGTATTGCTAAAGCGGCAGAAGATGCAGGCGCTGATGGAGTTTCTTTAATAAATACATTATTAGGAATGAAAATAGATATAAATAAAAGAAAACCTATTTTAGCAAATAATACGGGAGGTTTATCAGGACCAGCAATAAAACCTATTGCAGTAAGAATGGTATATCAAGTTTATAAAGCGGTTAATATTCCAGTTTTAGGAATGGGTGGAATTATAAATGGAGAAGATGCAATAGAATTTATGCTTGCTGGAGCTAATGCTATTTCTATTGGTACAGGTAATTTTATAAGCCCAGATATAAGTATAAAAACAATAAATCAAATTGAAGATTATATGATAAAATATAATATAAGTGATATAAATGAGATTATTGGAAAAGTAGAAATGAATTAATATAACTAAAGGAAGGAGTGTATGATATTTTAAATATCATGTATATAATAAAATGAAAATAATAGTAGCAACTAATAATTCTGGAAAAATAGAAGAAATAAAAGAAATTTTAAAAGAATATGAAATAATCTCATTAAAAGAAGCAGGCATTAATATTGATATTGAAGAAACTGGAGAAACATTTTCTGAAAATGCGAGAATAAAAGCAAGAAAAATTGCATCATTAACAAATGAAATAGTATTAGCAGATGATAGTGGACTTTCTATAAAGTGTTTAGATGGATTTCCTGGAGTAAGAACTCATAGATTTTTAGGTGAAAATGCAACAGATGAAGAAAGAAACAATTATATAATAGAGAAATTAAAAGGAAAAGAAGGAGATGAAAGATTAGCAGAAGTAGAAACGTGTATAGCTGTAATTAAAGATAATCAAGAATATGTTGTGACAGGTGTTTTGGAAGGAAGAATTGCAAAAGAGGCTAGAGGAAAAAATGGATTTGGATTTGATCCTATATTTGAAACTTTATTTGGAAAAACTTTAGCAGAGTTATGTAAGTCAAAGAAAAATAAAATAAGTTCAAGAAAGAAAGCATTGAACAAGTTAAAAGGACTTAATATATTATAAAAATGATAAAATATGAATTAAATATTCTTAGGAAAAAAGATATCAAAGGTTGACAAAGAAAATTAAGTATGATATTATTATTAATGTTATTAAAAATGGTTCGGTAGCTCAGCTGGATAGAGCAACGGCCTTCTAAGCCGTGGGTCGGGGGTTCAAATCCCTTCCGGATCACCAAGAAATTCTTATACGAACCCAGTATAAGTTAATCCACTATATTATTAATTCGTATAAAATTGATAATATGGTGGATTTATTATATTAAAAAAGGTGAT
>CANQMY010000158.1 GCA_947625075.1 uncultured Clostridia bacterium | reverse complement strand
AGTCCGCAGGATTTTAAGTCCTGTGCGTCTACCAGTTCCGCCATATCTGCATATAGACAATAATTATTATAATACTAATTTTAGTGATTTGTCAACTACTTTGAAAAAAATTTTGAAAAGATTTATTTTTATTAGTTTAATTATATTGAAATCCTAAAAAAGTAACAATTAAAAAATATATAACATACATTGTAATATGAAAAATTTAAAAATAGGTAGTACCGGTCCAATGGTACAATTTTTACAAAACTTATTACTAAAGTTAGGTTTTTATAGTGGAAAAATAGATGGAATTTATGGAAAAAATACTTATAATGCTGTAATAAATTTTCAAAAAAGCTTTGGATTAAATCTGGATGGTATAGTAGGGGAGAATACATGGAATACATTAAGTCCATATATTAATGGAGCATTTGGATTCATAATTCCAACTAACATAAGTTATAGTTCAAATATATTAGATATTAATTTAAATTCTTTAAAAAAACTTTACCCATTTATTGAGGTAGGAACAATTGGAAAAAGTGTACTTGGAAAAGATATTCCTTATGTAAAAATAGGGAGAGGACAAAATAAAGTATTTTATTCTGCGTCTTACCATGCAAATGAATGGATTACATCAGTTGTACTTATGAAATTTTTAGCAGATTATTGCTATACTTATAAAAATAATCTTACACTTTTTAATTATCCAGCAAGACAAATATATGAAACAACTACTACTTATATTGTTCCAATGGTAAATCCAGATGGAGTAGATTTAGTGACAGGAGAAATAACAAAAAATTCAGAAGTTTATAATTTTGCTAGACAAATAGCAAGTTATTACCCACAAGTGCCTTTTACATCAGGTTGGAAAGCAAATATTAGAGGTGTGGATTTAAAAATATACCAACTAGTTTTACTGTTTTTTATTATATAAAAAAGCTATTCGTATTTTTCATATTTTCCATTTTGGAAGATAAATTTATCTCCTTTTTTTACCGTTTCGTATAAATTTTTTGGAAATTCTATTTCTTCAATACCTTCTATGCTTTTACCCATTTTATTATTTAAATCATATAACCATATTCTTCCTGAATATTTTTCATCTGCTTCATATATGTGTCCATCTATTCTTTTGCTATCTAAATATTGTTCTTGTTCTTTAATTTTTTCTTTAATCATATTGTTAATTTCATTTTCAATAAATAAAGTATCTTCTTTTTCTAAAATAAAATTTTCTCCTTGCTTTCTTAAAACACATCCTAAAGTGGATCCTTCAGGCAAATCTTCTATTTTTTTAGTAATTACTTTATTACTTTTATTTGATTCACAAATACATAAATTATATTCTTTATTATTAGAATTTATATCATATATATAATACATTTCGCCTTTATCTTTAGTTTTTGATGCATAATTTTGTAAAATATTTATTCTTTCTAATAACATTTCATTTTTATATTTTGAAATTATTTTTTTGTTACCTATTTCTAAATTATCTGAAAGTAAGTTATTCCATGAATTATTTTCAGTACTATTTATTAAGTTTTTTTCTAAATAATTTGATAACTCTTTTATAAAATTTTGCACAAATTTATTCTCCTTTAAATTATTAAATAAATCATTTACTAATTCTAAACTCAATATATAATCACTCCTTTTTTATAATGGAAATATACTATATGATTTTATAGTATTAAGAAAAAAACTTAAGAGTAATTATATACTATTTTCCATAAATTTACAATATACTTACTACAAATTTATGAAAAAATATATAAATATGTTATTTTTCATGACTTTCTCCTGTGGCATAATCAATAACAATTCCTGGTTGAACATTATAACAATAAACATTAAAATGAATTCCTTGTCCATTATCTTCAATTGACAATGCCTCCATTTGAACTCCACTTGCCAAAAGATTGTTACCTTCAAAAATAGGTGTTACTCTATATAAAACATGATTATTTTTATTTTCATTAATGTACTCAGCAACTTCATTTTCAAAAGGCAACATTCCTTCAGTATTTAAATATCTTGTTCCAGTTATCAAATTATTCTTATTTGCATTTTCTCCTGCAAGTTGCCAACCAATTAAATGACAACGGTTATATAAATATTTATCTTCTATTAAATTATCATATCTTTTTTGTACCCATCCAGTTGGCTTAATACTACCAATTTCTCCTCTTTCTTCATCTTCTGGAGGCATAATTTCTGTACAAATGTTAGCTATTGCAACACCACATCTTCCTAAAATATCCAATTCACTGTATTTCTCAAATACAGATACATTTAAATCTTCCTCTGTAAAATATGGAATATTATTGTTAATTTCAACATAAGGACTAGATGAATATTCAGGAATTGTAGATAAATCAAACATGATATTTTGATTATTTAAATTATAATTATTTGCCAGATTTTCATATGTAGTATTTTTATTTATATATCCATAAATTGAAATACAAATTAATATAATTACCGCTAAAGTATATTGAAAAATATTTATTTTTTGATATTTCTTTTTTCTTCTCATAAAAAAATTCATTCCTTTCTCGCTTCGCTCGAAGGCACACATAGGGATGAAAACCTTGAGTTCGAAGCATATTTTTTATATAATATTTCAAGGGAATATACACTACAAAGCACGGTGAGGTAAGTTGCAGATTTCTGTAACTTGCAGATTAAACCAGTATAAAAAACAGTGTTAGTGCAGTTGTTTCAAGCACACATAAGTAATCCCTTGAGATTGTAAATTAATCATTGA
>CANQMY010000157.1 GCA_947625075.1 uncultured Clostridia bacterium | reverse complement strand
CTATTCCTTCTTTTATTCTTTCTTCTGTATACATATCTTTTAAATAATGTACCATTGTTAAAAATCTCATTTCTAATCCAAAATCTACTTTCTTTATCCATCTTCTAAATGCCATTCGATAATAATATTCTTCATATTCATTCATCTTACATCCTACTTTCTTCCACTGCTACTCTTACGATTTCTTCATCAATTTTACTTTTCTTCTCTTGGTATCCGATCATAAAACATAAATTGATTAATGTATTTAATTTTCTTATGATTCCATGCGATGCATTGTACAATGCATAGATGGCATTTTCTTCAAATATCATTCCTGTTTGTCCTGTTTTTTCTAATCTTGTTTTTATATATTCTTTTACTTCTTCTTTCTTAAGCCCATCCATGTGATATTTAAATATCATTCTTTGATTTAAACTTTCATAGATGGACTTTCTTATTTCTTCTCTCACTTCTTCTGCTCCACATAAGATTATACTTGTATAATCTTCTTTGTCATATTCAAATTCATATAGAAAATCCATATCCTTTAATATTTCTTCTTTTAACTTCTCTGCATTGTCTATAAATATAATCGTTTCTTTTCCATATTCATTCTTTTGTTTGATGATTTCTCTTTGGATTCTTCTTTTTATATTTGATAAATAACAATCTCCTAATTCTATTCTTAATTCTCGGCATAAAATACTCAAAAATTCAAATCGTTTTGAATTCGTTAATGATAAATAGATTACATTATATTTTTCTTTATTTAAGCTTTCCATAAAACTTCGAAGTAATGTTGTCTTTCCTACTCCTACTACTCCTGTTATTAATCCTATTCCTTTTATTTCTTTCAAATATTTTAATCTGCTTATTCCCTCTTGATATGACTCTCCTTCAAACAGTTCTTCCTTCTCTATATTTTTTTGAAACAGATTTTTACTTAATCCATAATAACTTATTACTTGCATTCTTCTTCATACTCCTTTACATCACTTTCATCATTTATAATTCCTCTATATTTGATTTGTTTTCTTTTTATTTCTCCATTTTCCTGTTTTTCTAATTTTTTTATTTTTTCTTTTCTTTCTTTTCCTTCATAAATCCATATCTCCTCTGGTTTACTTACATAGTATCTTAAGCATATTGTTTGTAATTTATATTCATTTGGTACTTCATATAATTCTTTTTGGATTTGTATAGTTCGATCTTTTCCTACTTTTCTTGTGATTTCATGCATAAATGCTTCTTCTATTTTTTCTTCTTCTAAATATTCTATTTTGATTTCTTCTATTCCTTTATGAAATACATTATTTGGTGTATCTTTCTTTTCACTATGTTCTTTATTTGTATATTCTCTGTACAAATATTCATCATATTTTTGATTTAATTCTTCTAATGACTTTAATTCATTCCAATTAAACGTATGAATAAACCCATCTTGAACCGTTCGAAAACTTCTTTCTACTTTTCCTTTACTTTCTGGATCATATGGATGGGTATGTTTAATTTTGATTCCTAATCTTGCACAGATTAAATCTAATTGTTCATTCCTATAACTTTTTCCATTATCTAAATAAATTTTCTTCGGTAATCCATATTTTTTGATCGCTTCTTTCAATGTGTTTTGGACATTTATTCCATTATCATGCATATAAAATCCATGGCCTACAATGAGTCTTGAATAATCATCTATAAAATGGATTAAATACGTTCGATATTTCACTCCATTTATTTTGATATATGGTCCTGGTGTCGTATCTCCTTGCCATAGTTCATTCGGATATCTTTTTTCAAATCTTCTTCGATCTTCTGTTAAGGCCTTTCTTCGTTTCATATCATTCGTTTTACAATAATCATATACTGTATCTATACTTATTTTTGTATCTATATATTTGTCTTCTATACATTTTTCATAAATTTTCTTCGTTGTCATTTTGGGATATTTCTCTCTTAAATAAATGATATATTCTTTACTTTCTTCTTCTAATTTTCTGGATTTTTCTTTATCTTTCCTTTGCTTTCTTTCTAACGATTCAAATCCTTCCTTTTTATACTGATAATACCATCTTCTTATTGTCGATTCACTATATTTTTTTGTTTTTCCTTGGTACCAATATTCTTTTTCACTCAATTCTTTGATACTTTGAGTAATATTTACCCCTTCTTTTCTTATTAATGGACTAATAATCCCGTATCGAAATAAATCTAATCGATCATGATTCATTCTTTTTCTCCTCTCTTTCATGATTTTTAGTTTATTTCTTTTCTTATATCTCGTATAGGAAAAACTTATGTGGTCATAGAAATCAAATATTGATTCTTATATTGATGACATACTTGATTTCTTTTTTCTACATTTAAAAATTCATTTATTTTTAATAAATGCCCATAGGTTTCTTGTATCATTCTTTCCATTTTTTTATATTTTTTTCTCCATTGATTTAATTTTTGTCTACTGATATTCTTTTCTTTTTCTATTTCACTCGTACTTTTTTCTTTTTCTATCATTTCTTCTACACATTCGATGATTTCTTCTGCTTCTGTTTGATAATATGGGAATAGAAAATCTGGTAGTATCCCATGTGTTTGTCCACACCTTCTACATTGGACTCTTTTAATTTTTATTTTATATTCTTTCCCTTCTTTTATTACATTTCTTTCATATTCTCCATGCATGTTGAATTCTCTATTTCCACAGATACAATTTAATCCTTCATAATTGATTTCTTCTTCATATTTTTCTATTTTTTCTTCGATTTCTTCTGTTTTTTCTTCTTTTCTA
>CANQMY010000156.1 GCA_947625075.1 uncultured Clostridia bacterium | reverse complement strand
TGTTTCTTTTAATAATTTTATAAATTCTTCTTTCATTTTTATTTTTATGAAACATGTATATGTTCCATAACTCCTTTATATATTTAGATTTTTATGGATTTATCTATAAACCATATTAAAAAATATTTGATAATTACTATAATTTATGTTATAATAAATATAATTTAACATCAGGAGGAACGCATTATGGATACTTTATTAGTAGTTGGTTGTATAGTTTTAGTACTTTTCTTAAATTTTCTCATGAGAAAATTCAAGGTACTCCGGCCTATAATATACATAGGAATTGCTTTGTTAGTAATATTTGTTGGCCGATATGTTGTCTTAGCACTGCTAGACAAGATAGCTTCCGACTTCTCCGGAGTTCTAAAATAAAACTGAGTGGGTGCAGCTAAAGCACCTACTTTTTTATTTTAATTTAAATAAAATTTTTCCTTTACCATCTTTGCAAATTACATTAGCTATGCTACCATTAATTATAGTCATACTAGGACTTTTATGTGAAATATCTGCATCATAAATTATTGGAATTTTGAGTTTACCAACTACACTATCTTCTAAACATTTTTTCATACTTTCATATTCTGAATAATAATTTTTTTCTATTCCATTTCTACCAAAAATAATACATTTTGCATATTTAAAATAATCTAATTCATTAAATTTCCAAAGTGTACGAATTAAATCTTCTTTTGATAACTCACAATTATCAAATACAAATATTATTCCATCATTTTTATATTTTTCAGTAAAATTTTTCATCCCATCATATTTTGTTCCTGATAATTCTCTTATTAAATCTAAGCATCCTGCAATTATTCTTCCTGAAACGTTTACTTCACTGTTATTTAAAGTTTTCCAAAAAACCTTTTCAGTAAGATTATATCCCTCTAAACCAGTTACTTTTTCTATCCTTTCATTTTCAAAAAGTTCATAACTTTCTTGTTCTACTATATTTCCTTTTAATATTTCTAAATTTTCATTCAAGTTTCTATAATAAACCTCTGCTCCAAAACTTTTAAAATTTGTTCCATATATAGTAGCTATATCATATTTTGTAGTAATTGGAAATAAAATTCCTGTTGGATCTGAAAAACCTTGAACCCATTTAGGATTTTTTACTATCTTTTCAAATTGTACATACTCAAGTATTTCTACTAAAAAATCTCCTCCTTCAAGGCATAAAACAGCTTTAGATTCTGATTCAAACATTTTATTTAACTCTTCTGCTCTTAAAATTTCATTAGCACTTCTTCCTATTTTTCCATTAAAAGCATATTTAGATAAATTTACTTTATAATTTAATTTTTCTATATTTTTTTTAGCTGATTTTATCCTAATACTATCTAATTCATTTTCTGAACTTCCAGATGGAGCTGGAACATCAATTAAATCTCCTTGCTTTAAAAAATCTGGATATATCATATCTACTCCTTAATAATTTTCATCATATTTTATATATTATTACATATTTTTATTTTATTCAAGTATTAACTATTATAAAAAATGAATATATATCAGTATATGTTTTTATTATTCTTTACATTTTAATTTTTATATAGTAAAATATTTGTTAGCTTTAGAAAATTTTTAATGTAAAATAAAAGGAGTAATTATATGTTCTTAAAATATTTAATCGTTTTTTTAGTTTCAATGGTACCTTTAATAGAATTAAGAGGTGCTGTTCCAATTGGACTTAGTCCAGCATTTGGAGCAGAACTCCCTATTATTCCTCTATACATTACTTGTATTATTGGAAATATGTTGCCTGTACCTTTTATTTTCTTTTTTGCTAGAAAATCTTTGGTATGGGGATCTGATAAACAATTTATAGGAAAGTTTTTTAAATTTTGTTTAGAAAAAGGCGAAAAAGGTGGAAAAAAATTGCAAGAAAAAGCTGGAAGAAGTGTTTATGTTGCATTATTTTTATTTGTTGGTATTCCTCTTCCTGGAACAGGAGCATGGACCGGAACTCTTGCTGCTAGTTTACTAGATATGGATTTTAAGAAAAGCTCTATATCCATTATGGCAGGAGTAATTCTTGCTGGAATTATTATGGGATTAGCATCTGCCGGAGTATTTGGTGTTATTGGTACTTTTTTAACTTAAATATAATAAAGTAAACCCAAAATGTTAAACAAACATCTTTAACATTTTGGGTTATTTTTTATGTATAATTACCAATACCTATTATTTGTTATGTCATTTAAATTTTGTCTATAAGAATTCGTATTATTCATATTATTATAATTTTGTATTAAGTTACTAGTAGTTGATATAGTTATAAATTTAATTGAATATAAATCACAATACACTAAACTATCATTTTCAAAAGATCTTAGTAAAATATAACTAGCTCCAACATCTGATAAAATTCCTATTCTATCAACTAAATTATTTGTTCCAATTAAAAATTCCACTCTCATAAGTTTTCCAATCTGTGTACGTAAAAAAGCAGGTGTATATATTGCATTTGTTAAAACTTCTGGCATTATATTAGCATTCATTCCGTTTGGAATACTAGTTTGATTTCCATCTTCCATATTAGCTACAGTTTCTTTAGTTTGAAAAGTATTATCCTCCATTTTTTCTCCTTAATATATAAAAACTTTGTTTTAAGAATAACATTTTACGATCTAGAATATATTGTTGTTGGTCTAAAAAAACAATGCTGAACTATTTTAGTATGAAATGTACCTGAACCATTATATGGAAAAGTTCCAGGGCAAGTCGGTCTAAATGGATTCATATACCATAGGCAATTTCCTG
>CANQMY010000155.1 GCA_947625075.1 uncultured Clostridia bacterium | reverse complement strand
TCGTTAAGCTATTAACTTAATGACTTTTTTATTATAGATATTATACTCATATTTGTCTAAAAATTCAATAAAAAAAATTAATTTTTTTATTATTTTTTTTTATATAATAAATAAGATTTTTTTTGTTAAAATATTTTTTGTATTTATATTAAATCCAATGTTTCATAAGTTTTTCATTTTATCATTAAGTTAATAGCTTAATGATAAAATGGAGGATAAAAAATGAAAAATACAATGAAAAACAAAGGAATTACACTTGTAGCTTTAGTAGTAACAATTATAATTATGTTAATTTTAGCGGGAGTAACTCTAAATATAGCTTTAGGAGAAAATGGATTATTTAAACAAGCACAAACTGCTGTAGAGAAGACAAAAGAAGCATCTAATGCAGAACAAAGACAAATGGCAATTTTGGAAGCTACTACAAATACTAAAAATACAATATTTCAAGGAGTAACTATTCCAGCTGGATTCGCTCCAACTAGAATAGAAGGAGAAAGTAAGGTAGAGGATGGATTAGTAATTATTGATGCAGATGGAAATGAATTTGTATGGATACCAGTTGATGGGGTGAAACTAAAATATGAAAAAAATATTGAATTAGGTGTAGAACATGAATCTTATACTATGTATGATAATTGGAGTGATGAAGAAAAAATAGATGAAAGAATAAGCAGTGTAAACAAATATAAAGGGTTTTATGTAGGAAGATACGAAGCAGGCGTAGAGGAAAGTAAAGAATACAAAGATAATAGTACATATGTAGCTAATAAAGAAACAAGGAATACAGACAATGCAAAAATATCCATAAAAAAGGGATTGCAACCATGGAATTTTATAAGCTGGGAAAACGCGAAAATATTATCAGAAAACATGTATCTATATAGTGAGGTAGCGCAAAATGTAACTTCTCGATTAATTGACTCATATGCATGGGATACTATTACCACATGGCTTGAAAACAGTGGGTTTGATATCAATGATAGTTCTGATTGGGGAAATGTCTTATCCTCTGGAGGCTATGAAATAAATGGTTTGTATGCAATTGGAAAAAGAGATTTCGATAATGGAGGACCAAACCAAAATACAGAACCTACTAAATACTTTAGAGGGAATCTTTTGGTACCAAAAGGAAGAAAAAATGTAGGAAATCAAGATATAATAGAATTGGCAACGGGAATATCTGAAAGAAATAAAGCAAACAATATATATGATTTTGCAGGAAATATGTATGAATGGACAACAGAAAAGAATGAAAATGGGCATGTTGTAAGGCGAGGATGCTGTGCGGATTCTCAAATTTCTTCTGTTGCATTACGATTAGGGAGCGCAAGGGTAGGAGATTCAGGATGTGGCTATTTAAATGGATTTCGTGTTGTACTTTATATAAAATAAAATTCCATATTTCCCAATACGAGCAGAAAATGTAGAGTTAACATCTAAAAAAAAACCTCTTACGAGGGTTTTTATTAACTTTATCGTATCGGTAAACGCATTTCTGTGATTTCTTTTTTCATATATTTATGATACACAGATAATTTTATTTTGTCAAATTTTTCCTTTTCCACAACTTCCAGCTTGACCATCTAAAACAATAGTTACATTCTTATCCATTTAAAATCCTCTTATTTATAAAATTTTTAATAATGCTTTTAAATATTATATCATTTTTTTATAAAATGACACAAAAAAATTTATTCAAGTGGTATACTTTTTGAAAAATGTATGTTACTATGTATATATACTGTTGATTAATCAAATTTTTTTGGAAAATATGGAAGAATTAGAAAAATAAAAATACTTTAGAGGATATTTATGAATAAGCAAAGTAATGAGAGATTTAATGAGTTAATTGAATATATAGAAAATAATTTATGCGAAGAAATTAATTATAACAAACTTTCAAAAATACTAGGTGTTAACGAATATACAATGCATAGAATTTTTTTATTTGTAACTAATTATACAGTTGCTGAATATATAAGAAAAAGAAGAATTAGTATGTCTGCACTTGACTTGTTAGAGGAAAAAGAAAAAATAATTGATATTGCAATAAAATATAATTATGAATCTTCTCAAGCTTTTTCAAGAGCATTTAAAACTATGATGGGATTTCTTCCAAGTGAAATAAATAACAATAAAAACAATATAAAATTTTTTTCTAAATATGAATTAATAAATGAGGATATAACTACTGAATTTAATTATCATATAGAAAAAAATATAGAATTTAATTTATATGCAATTTATATGAAAACAACAATTAAAAATTGCCATAATCAAGCACCATTATTTTGGAAAGAAAATTTAAATAAAATTAAAGGGAAAAGCGAATATGGACTTCTAGAATATGATAAAACATGTAGTGCAGATGATGCAATATACTATATAGCATCTAAAGAAAAGTTTGATAATGCAAAAAGATTATATCTAAAACCTAGCAATTATCTTGTATTTGAATGTGACTATATGGGAGCTGATTTTTTATATGAATATTGTTCAAAGATATATAGAACAATTATTCCTAATTTAAAATATGAATTAGAAGATTTACCAGATATAGAAGAATATTTACCTAATAATAGATTAAAACTTTATATTCCAATAAAATAAGTGATTTTTTTAATATTAAAAAGGTCACTTGTTTTATTTATGAATAATATAAAATAAAAATGTAGGATACTATCAATCTATTATTAATCTAGGAGGAATATGATATGAATGAATATTTAACTCGTGAAATCTGGAAAATGCGGAAAAACATAAAAACTAAAGAAGGAACACCAGTTGTTTCTCTTGTGAAAGTGGAA
>CANQMY010000154.1 GCA_947625075.1 uncultured Clostridia bacterium | reverse complement strand
AAATCTTTTCCAATAATTTTAGATTTACTTGATTTAAAAAGTTTTTCAAATGGTTCATTACAATCTAATATTAAATAGTTTTTATTTAAAACTATATATGAATCAGACATTTGATTTACAATACTCTTTAATGCAATAGGAGCAATATTTAGAAAACCATATTTAAATATAGCAATAGTCATAAAAAGGAGCGTAAATAATAATGAGATTGGAGTTACATATACGCTCATATTGAAGAAAGTTATTCCTAATATATTAATAACTAAAGGAACAATGAGGCTTAGTGACATAAATATAGATTGTCTAGATAAAGCACCTGATTTTTTAATAGAATTTTTTATTAATATAATGGTATCAACAAAAAATAATCCATAAGTATAAAGTAAGTGAATATATGCATATTTACCAAATATAGCTTCATTAGAATTTACTGAGTATTTTTCATAAAATAATCCATGAACTGAATTTGTCCATAAAATATAAATTGTTAAAAGCGGGATAATTGTAACTAAATAGTATATTTTTTTTACTTTAAAATTAGATCCTGCATTAAAAGATACACCAACGAAAAACATTGCAACAGGAGTAAAAGCAATAAAAATATAGGTAAAGTAGTCTACATATATTGGGCTTATTGAAGGCACATAATTAAAAACTAATATTTGAAAAATTAAGCTTATGCACCAAAATATCATACATAAAATAGTATAACTAAAATATTGTGACGTAGCAGATTTTTGTGAAGAACGCTTTTTTACATAAATAAATAAAGCTAATTCTACTATAACAGTTATAATTAAACCTATAAAATCACCAAAATATTGCATCTTTTTTCTCCTTTGTTTACATATTATTTAATACTTTTTTGATATACTCTAAATCTATCTCAGGCCAATCAAAATCAGTTTTATTTAAAAATTTTAAAGTAAATTTGTTTGTTGTATATAAATTTGTTTTAAGTATCAAATTATTATCTTTATCTAAATCATTTAAAAGAACATTTACTTTATCAGATTTAGAATAGTCATAAAGCCATTTTTTTAGCTTTTTCTTAAAAGTTTCATCATTTACAATTTTAACATTAATATTTAAATTGCACAATATTTTATATAAAACATTTATATATAAATGTTTAGAATTGTATAAATGTAATACAGAATAATTAGGATTATGATATTGCATACTGATTATTATAGCTTCTGCAACTTTGTCAACAGGTGAAAATTCAATATAATTATTTATTATAGATTCTGGTATCATTTCTAATGCTATAAATGCCTTTAATCTATTCAAAAATGCATTATCGTCAATATTTTCTTGAAATTTCCCATCAAAATATCTATTTGTAATATTTCCAATTCTTAAAATCATTCCTTTTAATCTTTTAGCTGCAATTTCTTCTAATATTAATTTTTCAGCTTCAAATTTACTTCTTACATAAACATTATCTAATGCTTGACCGACGAAAAGATTAGTTTCACCAAAAAATATTTTTTTATTTGGATTGAAACTTGAAGCAAGTCCTGTCATAGTATTTCCAGATACACTTATTGTGGAAGTTTGAAAAAACTCCTTGCCAAAAATTTCACAAAATTCGATAATATTTTTTACGCCAGTAACATTAATTCTTTCAAAATCTTTATAATCTCCATAATGCTTAACAAGTGCAGCACAATTTAACACATAAGATACATTATTTCCTAAAAAGTCATATTGTTCTTTAGATAATCCAAAATGTTCTTTAGAAATGTCACCATTAAATACAAATATTCTTTTTCCAAATAAATTACTTAAATCACTACCAAAATAATATTTAAACTTATTTTTTAGTTTATTTTCAGAAGAAGTACTAATGTCTTCTCTAACTAGGCAATATATTTTAATATCATCATTTTTAAGTAATTCAGAAATACAATGTATTCCTAAAAATCCAGTTGCACCAACCAATAATATATCTTGAAGCTCGCGTTTTTTTAATTTTAATTTTTTAAAACTAGTATTTCTTTTTAAAACTTTATTAATATTTTTAAAATCTTTCTTCTTATATATTGATAAAACCTTAGTATCTTGTCCTTCAATAAATTTAGCTAAGTTTACTATAGTATTATTTTTAAAAATATCACCATAATTTATATTGTATCCTAATTTCATTAATTCTAATTGGAGTTTTAAAGCACAAAGTGAATCTCCACCAATTTCAAAGAAATTGTCTTGAGTACTTACTTTTTCTAAAGAAAGTATTGTTTCCCAAATTTTTACGATTTTGTTTTCTAAAGGAGTTTTTGGCATAACAATTTCTTTATTTTCTAATTTAGGTTCTGGTAAGAATTTTCTATCTATTTTTCCATTTGGAGTGTAAGTAAACTCTTTAATTTGCATTAAATAAGTTGGAACCATATAGTTAGGAAGTTTTTTAGAAATATAATTTTTAAGCAAAGAAATTGATATGTTAGATATAGCTGTAAAATATCCACATAAAATATCTCTACCATTTATACTTTTTACAGTTACTACAACGTCTTGAATATTTTTGTAAGAACGAATAGTATTTTCAATTTCTAAAAGCTCAATTCTAAGACCACGAACTTTAACTTGAAAATCAACTCTTCCTAAACACGCAAGTTCTCCATTAGGAAGAAGTTTTACTAAATCTCCAGTATCATAAATTTTCTCTCCATTATAATCAATATACCTTTGGGCAGTTATTTCAGGCTTATTAATATATCCCATAGTCATACCTAAACCACCAATAAATAATTTACCAGGAACATTAACTGGAACAGGATTTAAGTCATTATCTAAAACATAAAC
>CANQMY010000153.1 GCA_947625075.1 uncultured Clostridia bacterium | reverse complement strand
AAATTTGTAAAAAGATTATATTTTATAGTTTTATTAGAAGTATCTGGTTGATCATTTATTGCAATATAAAGATTATTAGAATTAATAGAACAAGAACCATCAACAACAATTCTTGAATTAGAGAGAACTTTTGAACCACATTCAATACAAACTTCATAAAAACCATTAATAAAATTTAATTTAGAAATTGTATAAGTTTCTTGCGTAAAATTTTTACGAGGAACAAAAAAAGCACAATATCCCCTATCTCCTGCAGAATAATAACAAAAATAATAATAATTTATGTCATCATATTGAGGATAAGATTTAATCTTATCAATTAAAGTACTAAAACCACTTTCATTACGTATAAAACTATAATATCTATAATCAAAACCTTCAATTGATGAATAAGCAAAAATTTTAGAAAAAAAAGAAGATATAATAAACAAAATAACAAAACTAATAATAAAATGTTTTAAAGTTTTAGGAAAAAAGATAAAATTAAAAATTAACTTTATCTTATAAAAAATTTTAATTAAAAAATGTCTAATCTTAAAAATCATAATAAACCCCCTAAAACACCATTTTGCTTAAAAACAGAAGTAACAAGATTTACTAAAAAAAGTAAACCTAAAATAAATATAAAACTAACGACGGTTATTTTATCAAAATCTTTGCGATAAACAATACTATCAGTAACATCTAATTCAGTAAAATAAGTAGTATTATAAGAAGAAAAATTTTGCATACCAGAAGAATAAAAAAAAACACTATCATTATTATAAATTTGAAAATAACTTAAGTTCTCATCTCTTCCATAAGGTTTATTAAATAATCTTATATAATCGTTAGTAATAACAGCATATTTATAATCTTTAGGAATATCTCCAATATATAATTTATCCATAATTACCCCTTATCACTAAATAATAATATTCTTGTAAAATCAAACAAAATCTTAATACCAATTAATGGAACAATTAATTGAATAGCTTGTTTAATAAAAATAATAACAAAATAAAACATAAATTTACCTCTCAAATTATAGTCAAAAAGCGAAGGCTTATACCTTCGCTTTTCCTTTAGATACGCCACTAATCATACGCTTAACAATTCTATATCCAAAAGCGAACAAAACAATTGCAGCAATATAAGGAGCAGCAGTAGAAACACATTGCCAAAGTGCAACAGGAGTAACCGTTTCAGTTAAAGCACTAACAGCACCTTCCATAAATAACACCACCTTTCTATAATAAATTAAAAATTATGTATATTATAATTAAATGTTATTAAATTAAATGATAATAAACATTATTACCAGAAAGTTCACAAGAAACTTTTACAAAAGAAAGAAATTGAGTATTTTTAATAAAATTATTAAAAACTTTCTCTTCAACAAAAATTGAAACAGGAGAAACAAAAACTCTCTTTTTATCTTTTGACTGTTTTGGTTTAGTAATAAATTCTAAAACATTGCAATTATTACCTTTCTTAGAAGTAAAAATACGATAACCAGTAAAAATCAACTCATCATTCATAATAAATTATCCTTTCTTAAAATTTCCCAAAATAAAAATAGGCATAAATGCCTATATCAGAAAATATTTTTTAAAATTTTCACGCAACTTTATCTAAATAAAATACAGGGTAACTTTGATTTCACGCAAGTTTATGTAGAAAAATTTAATAAATTAACTTTTATACCCTACTTATACTACATTAATGTCTTATTGTCAATTTATAAAATAATTAAATTTATATTATAAAAAATGAGTATTTGTATTAACTTGTATTATACAATTACTCATTTTTTTGAATTATTAAAACTTTTTAAATTTATCTAATAATACTTTTATTAATTCTTTATTATTTTTTGTGTTCATTATTAAATTAATAACTTCTTCGGTTATTTCTAATTGTGGTTTTGACGACATAAGTTTTCGCAAAGCATATACTGTTTCTAATTCATCTTTTGTAAGTAGCAAATCTTCTCTTCTTGTTCCAGATTTATTAATATCAATTGCAGGAAAAATTCTTTTTTCTGATAGAGATCTATCTAATACAACTTCCATGTTTCCTGTTCCCTTAAATTCTTCAAATATTACATCATCCATTCTACTTCCTGTTTCAACTAGAGCAGTTGCTAATATTGTTAAAGATCCCCCATCTTCAATATTTCTTGCTGCACCAAAAAACTTTTTGGGTTTATGTAAAGCTGCAGGATCTAAACCACCAGAAAGCGTCCTTCCAGATGCAGGAATTGTTAAGTTATATGCTCTTGCTAATCTTGTTATACTATCTAATAATATTACTACATTTTTTTTATGTTCTATAAGTCTTTTAGCTCTTTCTAAGACCATTTCAGCAACTTTTACATGATGTTCAGGCAATTCATCAAACGTAGAATAAATAACTTCACCATTTATAGATCTTCTCATATCAGTTACTTCTTCAGGTCTTTCATCAATTAGTAAAACTATTAATTCAATTTCTGGATTGTTTGTAGTTATGCTATTTGCAATCTTCTTTAATAATGTTGTTTTACCTACTTTAGGTTGAGCAACTATCATTCCTCTTTGACCTTTTCCAATTGGACAAATTAAATCGATAATTCTCATTGCATATTCATTAGATGTTGTTTCCATTTTAATTTTTTCGTTAGGATATATAGGAGTTAGATCATCAAATTTTTTACGTCTAAAAGCAATTTCAGGTGCTTCTCCATTTACTTCTCCAACAAATATCAAAGCAGGAAATTTCTCACCTTCCTTAGGATTTCTAGCAATACCTTTAATTTTATCTCCATTATCTAATTTAAATCTTATTATTTGAACTGGTGATATATATATATCTTTTGGTGTTGATAAGTAATTT
>CANQMY010000152.1 GCA_947625075.1 uncultured Clostridia bacterium | reverse complement strand
AGGGGGAAATAAAATGAGAAAAGAATTTAAAATAGCACTTATAGTAGTTATTATTATTGCAGTTATTGTAGGAATAGTAATGTTTCTGAATAATAAAAAAGATGATAGCACTTTACAAATAGGCAGTATAGAAGATTTAAACAAATTAGTTGAAAAAATATATGATGGGTCAAAAGTAGACATTTATAATGTAGAGACAAGGGAGATAGACTTATCAGATAGTACATCTGTAAAATCATTTACAGGGCTTGATGTTGGAGACGATTTAGAATATGCAGTTGTATCAGAACCAATGATTAGTTCTCAAGCTTATTCATTAGTTATTGCAAAAGTAAAGAGTGGAGTAAACTCAAGCAAGATTGCTGAAGAAATGTCAGAAGGTGTTGATCAAAGAAAATGGATTTGTGTAACAGCAGATAAACTTTATGCAACAAGTAGCGGAGACATAGTATTTTTAGTTATGACAAATGAAGAAATGGCAAGTGGTGTATTTGATAGTTTTAAAAATATAGTAGGAAGCACAGGAAATGTATTTGAAAAAGAAGCTGAAGAAGAAGAATTACCACCAGATATGAGTTTTCCTGTACCAGAATAGAAATTGAATCGCCGATAATTTATCGGCGATTTTTGGCTTAAGTAAAAAACTTTAAAATTAAGGAGCAAAAGAAATGGTATTTTCAAGTATTACATTTTTATTTTATTTTTTACCAATAGTTTTAGGAATTTATTATATAGTTCCAAAAAAATGGAAAAATTTAAGTTTATTAATTGCATCTTTTATATTTTATTACTTGGGAGAACCAGTATATGTTGCCTTAATGGCATTTTCTATCTTAAGTACATATATATTTGGAATATTGATTGATAAATATAAAAAGACAAAATATTCAAAAATTTTCTTTATAATTTCAATAATTGTAAGTGTTGGATTATTAGGATATTTTAAATATGCCAATTTTATTATAGAAAATGTTAATTTATGGCTAAATAATAAAATAGACTTTATTTATGTTGCCTTACCAATAGGAATATCATTTTATACATTCCAAATGATTAGTTATTTAGCAGATGTATATAATGGAAAAGCAAAAGTACAAAAGAATATTTTAAAACTTGCAATGTATGTATCTTTATTTCCGCAACTTATTGCTGGACCAATTGTAAGATATACTACTATAGAAAATCAGTTGGAAGATAGAACACATACAATAGAAAAGTTTTCTTTAGGGGTTAGAAGATTTATAATAGGTCTTAGCAAAAAAGTATTAATAGCAAATGTTTTGGGAGAATTAGTAAATACATTTTTATCAAGTAGTGAAATGAGTGTTTTGTACTGCTGGCTTTATGGTATATCAGTAATGCTTCAAATTTATTTTGATTTTTCGGGTTATTCTGATATGGCAATAGGTTTAGGAAAAATGTTTGGATTTGAATTCTTAGAAAACTTTAATTATCCATACATAGCAAAGAGTATTACGGATTTTTGGAGAAGATGGCATATATCTCTTAGTTCATGGTTTAGAGATTATATTTACATTCCACTTGGAGGCAATAGAACTTCAAAAATAAAATGGTTAAGAAATATTATGATAGTTTGGTTTCTTACAGGATTGTGGCATGGAGCAGCTTGGAATTTTGTTATATGGGGATTGTATTTTGGAATTTTATTAATTATAGAAAAATTGTTTTTAGGAAAATTTTTAGAAAAAATTCCAAAAGTTTTATCTCATTTTTATGTATTATTAATTGTAATGATAAGTTTTATCATATTTAATGGAAAAAGCAGTGTTCAGATATTGCAAAATATTGGAGGATTAATTGGAATTAATAATTTACCATTTGTAACAAGTGAAAGTATATATTATTTTAAGAGTTATTTTTTAGTTATTATAATTGCAATGATATCAGCAACACCTTTATTAAAAAATATTTTTACAAAAGAAAAGATAAAAAAAGTATCAAATGTATTAGAGCCAATTTTTCTATTTAGTTTACTAATAATATGTACAGCTTATATTGTAGATGGTTCATTTAATCCATTTTTGTACTTTAGATTTTAAAGAAAGGAAATTATAAATGAAGGAAAAAGTAAAAAATAAAGTAATTGCTATAGGTTTTGCATTTATATTATTTATTGTTTTAATTTCTAATGTTATAAAAAAAGATGAAGAAATATCTATTTCTGAAAGAAGAAAATTAGCAAAATTTCCAACCATTAATTTTGAAAATTTATCAAGTGGAAAGGTAGCAGAGAATATAGATAAATATACAGTGGACCAGTTTATTTTAAGAGATAATTTTAGAAGCATTAAATCATTTTGGAGCAATTATATTTATAGAAAAAAAGATAATAATGGTTTGTTTTTAATAGACGAAAGTATTTATAAGATTGAATATCCTTTAAAAGAAGAAAATGTTAAGAAAACTTGCTATAAAATAAATAATGTATGTGAAAAATATTTGAATAATAATATGAGAATATATTATTCAATTATTCCAGATAAAAATTATTATTTAAGTTCTGATTACTTAAAAATTGATGTAAATGAAATGCAAGAGATAGTAAGTAAAGAACTAAAAAATATGGAATATATAGATATAACAAGTTGTTTAGACTTACAAGATTTTTATAAAACAGATTTACATTGGAAACAAGAAAATTTAAGAAATGTAGTAAATAAAATAGAAAATAAAATGAATCTAAAAATTACATCAAACAATAATTATAATATAAGTAGTTTAGGAGATTTTTATGGTAGTTATTATGGCCAATTAGGAATGAAAATTGAACCAGATATAATTAGTGTTTTAACAAATGATGTAATTGAAAATTCTGTAACATATAATTATGAAACATCAAAAAAAGGAA
>CANQMY010000151.1 GCA_947625075.1 uncultured Clostridia bacterium | reverse complement strand
TATGCTGGTGCATCAGTTTGTCATGTGGATAGTTCTAAAGGAATGGTAACATGGGCAAAAGAAAATCTTGTATCTTCAGGAATTGGAGATAGACCAGTTCGTTTTATTGTTGATGATGTGACAAAATTTGTACAAAGAGAAATTCGTAGAGGAAATAAATACGATGCAATTATAATGGATCCACCTTCTTATGGAAGAGGTAAAAATGGAGAAGTATGGCAATTTGATAATAATATTGCTGAATTAGTAGAACTTTGTAGTCAAGTTTTATCAAATGATCCACTATTTTTTTTAATAAACTCATATACAACTGGAATTTCAGCAAAAGTTTTAGAAAATATTTTAAATTTAAAAATAAAAAATGATGGAAAAATTAGTTCAGGAGAAATAGGACTTCCAATGACAAATTCTAAATTAATACTTCCTTGTGGTATATATGGAAGATGGGAAAAAATTTAATAATGGAGCAAAAAATGGATTTAAAAGTAATATACGAAGACAATCATATAATAGTTGTTGAAAAACCTAATAATATACCATCTCAAGGTGATAAAACTGGAGATGTTGATATGTTAAGTATCATAAAAGAATATTTAAAGAAAAAATATCAAAAACCAGGAAATGTTTATTTAGGATTGATTCATAGATTAGATAGGCCAGTTGGTGGAGTTATGGTATTTGCAAAAACATCTAAAGCAGCATCAAGATTAAGTGAAGAGGTAAGAAATAAAAAATTTAAAAAAACATACTTAGCAATTGTAAATGGAAAAATGCAAGACGAAAAGGGTACATTAAAAGATTATTTGTGGAAAGATCAAAAAAATAATACAAGCTATGTAGTAAAACAAAATAAAAAAAATAGTAAAGAAGCAAGTTTAGATTATGAAGTATTAAAATATGATAAAAATTTAGATGCTTCTGTTTTAAAAATAAATTTACATACAGGAAGACATCATCAAATAAGAGTACAACTTTCAAGTAGAGGACATAGTATTTATGGAGATGGAAAATATCATGGAAAATTGTCTAATAAAGATTTGTGTTTATGGGCATATAAATTAGAATTTGAGCATCCAACAACTAAAGAAAATTTAGTATTTGAGGATCTTCCAAAAATGGAAGGCATGTGGGAAAATTTAAAAGGAATAAATTTAATAGTTTAAAGTATAAAATAAGAGAATAATAAAAGTAAAATTTATTATTCTCTTATATTGAAAATGCTTAAAAAATATGATAAAATACGTTTCATAATTTATAGAATATTACAGTACTAGAGGAATATGTGAAAATATAAGGGAGTAAACTATAATGTATAGAAATCATAATTGTGGAGAATTAAATATTAAAGATATAAATAAAGAAGTAGAATTAGCAGGATGGGTACAAAGAATTAGAAATTTAGGAGAAATAGAATTTGTTGATTTGAGAGATGAAAAAGGAATAACACAACTTGTAATTTCTAGTGAATTAAAAGAAATGATGAATAACGTTAATCCAGAAACTGTAATAAGTGTTAAGGGAGTAGTTAAAGAGCGTTCAAATAAAAATCCTAAAATGCCAACTGGAGACATAGAAATTATTGTAAGTAAATTAGAAATTTTGGGTAAATGTAAAAGTACATTACCTTTTGAAATAAATTCTGAAAAAATTGATATTTCTAATGTTAGAGAAGATTTAAGATTGCAGTATAGATATTTAGATTTAAGAAATGAAAGAATACACAATAATATTTTGTTGCGTTCTAAAATAATGAAATCTATAAGAAAATATATGGATGAGTTGGGATTTGTAGAAATTCAAACACCAATACTAGCAAATTCATCACCAGAAGGAGCAAGAGATTACTTAGTTCCAAGTAGATTACATGCTGGAAAGTTTTATGCTTTACCACAAGCTCCGCAACAATTTAAACAATTATTAATGTGTTCTGGATTTGATAAATATTATCAGATAGCACCATGTTTTAGAGATGAAGATCCACGTGCCGATAGAGCTCCAGGAGAATTTTATCAATTAGATTTTGAGATGGCATTTGCAACACAAGATGATGTATTTAATGTATTAGAACAAGTACTACCAAAAGTTTATAAAGAACATACTAATTGGAAAGTGGATGAAGGACCATTTGTAAGAATACCTTATAAAGAGGCAATGGAAAAATACGGTATAGATAAACCGGACTTAAGAAATCCTTTGATTATTAAAGATGCAACAGAATTATTTGAAAATACAGAATTCAATGCTTTTAAAGGTAAAACAATCAAAGTTATAATTGTACCAAAAGGCGGAGAGCAAGGTAGAAAATTCTTTGATGATATGACCGAATTTGCAGTAAATGAAGCGGGTGCAAAGGGGTTAGCTTGGGTAAAAGTTGATGAGGAAAATAATTTAACAGGTGGAATATCTAAGTTTGTTACAGATGAAATAAAAACTGAAATAGGAGCAAAAGCAGGAGACAGTATATTCTTTATTGCAGATGAATTAACTAAAGCACAAAAAATAGCAGGGTTAGTAAGAATAGAACTTGGAAAAAGATTAGATTTATTAGAAAAAAATGTGTTTAAATTTTGTTGGATAGTAGATTTTCCAATGTATGAATATAATGAAGATGAAGAAAAAATAGATTTTTGCCATAACCCATTTTCAATGCCACAAGGTGGATTAGAAGCATTAAATAATAAAAATGCGTTAAATATTTTAGCATATCAATATGATTTAGTTTGTAATGGATATGAAGTTTCATCAGGTGCAGTTAGAAATCATGACCCAGAGACAATGGTAAAGGCCTTTGAAATTGCAGGTTATACAGAAGAAGATGTAAAATCAAAATTTGGAGCTTTATATACAGCATTCCAATATGGTACACCACCACATG
>CANQMY010000150.1 GCA_947625075.1 uncultured Clostridia bacterium | reverse complement strand
CTAAAATTAATTTTTGCTATATTTATTTTTCTTAATAAGTTTTTTACTTCTCCAAGATTTGAACACTGTGATAAAATCCATGGAATAAACTCAAATGGAGCAATATTATCTTTTCCTATTTCCTCTTCTTTATAATCTGCATTATTTGGAAAATTTAATCCTGCTATTCCTAATCCTTTTTCATTAATAGCATCATAATAAAGCGGATAATTATCAGATACATATGCCATCCCAATAATTGCATAATGTTTGTTAATATCATTTACTTTTCTAAATTTAAATGGATAATTACGAGGTGTAATCGTAACAGTTTCATTATACGAAAACTCCAAATCTAAATTTCTTCCAAAATAATGATCCTTTGTATTATAAGTTATTGCTGTACACATACCTACTACATTCCTTTCATATACTAATTTATTACTTTACCAAATATACATCACATGAATCTAATCTGTCTAAATATTTTACGTTTTTTAAATCTAATGCATTCTTTATTACTGACAAAATATTATCATTATTTTGTCCATCATTTATAAATATTAACACTCCATTTGAGGTATTTTTTTCAAGAGTTATTTGCTTTATTTCTTCTTCACTACACTTAATATCCTTTGCAATATATGATTCATTTATATAAGTAAATAAAATAATATCATCTAAAAATCTATTATGATTAGAATCAAATATATAAAGTGCTGGTAAATTTGAATTTTCTTTTATTATTTTAACAATATTACGCTTATTAGAGTATAAAACTTCTGGCTCTAATTTATAATCTTTTATGTACAATAATATATCATATATAGACATATCTGTAAATTTTGTTATAGTGTTAATAGGCAAATTTGTTTCACTAATTAATTTTTCCGCAATTTCCGATTTACTCGAATAAGATGTTTCTTGCTCTTGTCTACATTTTTCTCCAATTGCTAAATCTATAACTCTATTAGTTAAACATGGCATTATCAATATTAATAAATATATGCATATTAAAACTCTATTTGTTGTCTTTTCTTTAAAAATATTGTCACTTAATGTAATAATAGAATATATAACAAGTATAAACATAAAACTACTAACAGGTACAATATATCTCAGTGTTATATAAGGTGATAATATGGATACTAATAAAGTATAAAAAAATGTTGGTAAAGCTATATATTTAATGTATTTATTTTTTGTTTTACTATATTTCTTTCCTTTCAATTTTTTATGTATAATCAAAAATAATATAATTAATAAAATTATGAATAAAGTATTATTAAAAATATATACATCAATTATTAATATATATTCAAATATATTAATTAAAAATTTAGAAACATTAATTAAACTACTTATTGCTCCTTTACCTCTATATCCAAAAAACATATGCTTTATAGAATATGGAAAAATAATTAATGATATTATTCCTGCTAATAATATGGTTATTAAATATTTTCCTAATTGTTTATAGTTTTTTTCTTTTACATATTTTATGATAAACATGATAACTAACATTACCAAATAAAATAAATAATAATAATGTGTTAATGTTCCAAATAATGCAAATATTCCAATTGGTAATAATAGTTTAAAATCATTATTTCTTTTATCTAATAAAAGTAAATGGTAGTATGTTGTTGCTACTATATTTAGTGTTGCTAAAGCATACATTCTTATATAGATAACGTTACTTATAGATGCTAAAGTTATACTAGATAGCAAAGCAATGATTGCTGACTTTTTTTCACAATTATTTGTATTTTCTAATATTTTTTTTATTATTAAATATATAAATATAAGAATAAATCCATAAATAATAATATTTAATATTATTCCAGGCCATTTTGAAAAACTACCCACAGAAAAACCCATTGCAATTCTTAATAATAAATAATAAAGAGGAGGATGAACATCATTTTTTTGATTTTCATATACCTGAGAAAAATCATTTTGTTCATCACTATCCACTTCTAAATAATCTTCATAATATTCTTTATTATGCCAAGTATTATAAAAATCCTCATTTTCTTGTATTTCTGTTCTATGATAACTTGCTAATCCCAAAGAATATGCTTCATCCATATGAATATATGATTTGTTTATTCCTGCTATTATAAATACTAAAGTTTGAACAATTAAAATTAAAATAATAATTAATATTTCTCTTTTTTCGTTTTTTAATTTCATATTTTCCTCTTAATTTTTATATTATATTATTTTTTACATCTTCAATTGAATTAAAAACGAATGCTTTAATTCCTATTTTATTTGCTGCTTTAACATTTTCTTCTCTATCATCAAAAAAAACAGTTTCATTTTTATTTAAATTATATTTCTCAATAATTAATTGATATATCTTAGGATCTGGTTTCATTAGATGTACTTGATATGAATATATCCCTCCATTAAAAACATTAATATCTATTATATTTTTTATATGATTATAGGAATTTTCAGTTATATTCGTTAATAAATAAAGTTTATATCCAAGTTTTTTTAATTCTTTAATATATGTATAATTTTTTTCAATTAAAGGATATGCTTTTTCTAGATTTTCTTTGCTTAAAATATATTTTATACTTTGAAAATCTTTTAAATTTTTCATACTATCTATATACTCTTCTACTGATTTTTTTCCGAGTAAGCATTCGCTATATCCTTTTCCATAAGCTGTATTATATATTAAATCAAAATTTTTATTATTTAAAACCTTTTCTATATTTTTTTTACCATCGTCAAATAATATTCCACCTACATCAAATATAATATTTTTTAACATTATTAAACTCCCTTTCTTTTAGTTTTATTATTTTTTATTATAAATTTATCACAACAAGCAAGAACTGCTGGTAATAAAAACAATATTAATAATGTAGAGCATAATGTCCCTTCTGATATTGTTCTGCATATTTTTGATG
>CANQMY010000149.1 GCA_947625075.1 uncultured Clostridia bacterium | reverse complement strand
TAATTTTTTATAATTTAATATTTATTTTTCCAATAATTTTTGAAATTTATCACTAAATTCTTTATTTACTTTTTTTAAATTTATTGGTTTTAATTCCCTATTTGTAAAACAGTGTTTAGTTTCTCCTGTTAAAACTATAGATCCTGTTTTTTTATCAGTAACTTCATATCCAACCGTCATCCTCACACCAGTATATTCTTTTATATATGGTTTTATTATTATTGTATCTTCAAAAGTAACATGATATTTATAATTTATATTTACCCCTAAAACTGGTATTGTTATACCTTGATTTTCAAACTTATAAAATGGCATTCCTAACTTTTCTAACCACTCACATCTTGTTTCTTCTAAGTATCTTATATAATTTGAATGATGTACAACTCCCATTTTATCTGTTTCATAATAATTAATTTTTCTTTCATATTCAAAATCCATTTTTTTGTATAATCAATCATATAGAAATATTAATCTATTTAATCGATCGACTCCTTTCATATCATATTTTTTATTTATTAAATTTTTTAAATAAATCTATTAATTCATCTATAATCTCTAACTTTCCATCTTCTAAATCTCTTGTAACACAGCTATATAAATGTTTTTCTAACATTAGGTTTGATAGACTTTTAATAGAATTTTCTACTGCAGATAATTGAATTAATATATCATTGCAATAACTATCTTCTAATACCATCCTTTTAATACCTTTAAGCTGACCTTCTATTCTGTTTATCCTGTTTGTTATTATTTTTCTTTCTTCTTCACTTCTCTTTGTTTTCTTTTTGCAACAACTTTCTTTCATTTTTATCACCAAGGTTATTATATACCCTATAGGGGTATTTGTAAAGAGGAGGGTATATATTAAAAAGTGTTGAATTTTTTTAATGTTTATGATATTATTTATTTAATAATTTTTACAAAGGAGAAAAAATGAGCGAAGTAGCTACAGTTAAAATGAGAAAAAGAAATATGAAACTATTTCCAACTTATAAAAAATTAAGTTGGGATTACTTGTTTTTTTATACTATAAATTTTCTTTTTTTAACTCAAGTTAAACATATTAATCCTGCTGATGTTGTATTAATAGATTCTTTTTATTATTTATTTTCAATGGTTGCTCAAATGCCAGCTACTTTTATTATAGAATTTCTAGGTAGAAAAAATAGTATTATTTTAGGAAATATACTAAGTTGTATTTATATGATTTTAATAATTTTTAGTAATAACTTATTTAATCTTATTATTGCTGAAATACTTAGTGGATTATCCTTTGCTATAAAAGAGAGTGCAGAACCAAGTTTGCTAAACGAATCTATACCTCCTACAAAATATAAAAGCGAAATTTTTGCTAAAGTTAATGAAAAAGGAGTTTCTAATTATTATATAATTAATGCAATTTCAACAATAATAGCAGGTATATTATATGAAGTTAACCCATATATTCCTATATGCTTATCTCTTACAACTTTAATAATTGTTACTTTTTTATCTACCTTATTTATTGAACCAACTCCAAATAATAAAAATAAGAATTTTAAAAGTATAAATCATTTTAAAGATCTAGAAGATTCATTTAAATTCGTACTTAAATCTTCTAGAGTAAAAAGTTTAATTTTATATTCTGCTATCATGACTGCATTATTTAGTATATTATCTAATTACCAAATTAGTATGCTAGAAGAATTAAATGTTTCAGCAAGCTTTTTAGGGTTTTTATTTGCTATTCTTGATATTATTTCTGGTGTATGTGCTAAAAATCAAGAAAAATTCCATTACAAGTTTAAAAATAGATCTCTTACTGTTTTAGGTCTTCTACTAGTATCTTCATGTTTCTTCTCTGGTGTATTTGGAATTATTGCAAAGCTTTTTCCTATATTAATTTTAGTAATAATAGCTTTTTATATTATAAAATATTTTTGCTCAGGAATATATTATTCACTAATTGACAAATATTTAAGTAATTTTACAAATGAAGAAATTGATACAAAAATATTTATTGCAAATAACTTCTTAAGAAGTATCTCTAGTGCTCTATTTGGAATTTTTGCATCATTTTTATTAGATCGAATGGAAACAGCAATAAGTTTAATTGTTGTTGGAATTATATTCTTTATATTAATTATTTTAGTAAATAAATTTATGAAAACTAGAGTAGGATTAAAACCTTCTGAATATTCAAAAGAAGAATTAAAATATGATAGTAATCCAAATCAAGAATAAATTTTATAAAAATAAAAAATGTAAAATTATAATTTACATTTTTTATTTTTTTATTCAATCTACGTCTTTCATCCTTAAGTTTTCATTATAAATAAGTTTTAATGTATCAAACATCTCAATAGAAGAACGCGCATTTTCTATGCTATTAATATCATCAATTATTTCTGAAATTATATCTCTTTGCCATGGAACTGAAAGTTCCACAATCATTTTAAATTTTTCCTCCTTCTCTTTACTAAGTTTTTGAAATTCTTTACTATTTCTTGCCTGCAAAGCACCTTTTGTTGTCCAATATTCTGCATATTCCTCCTCTGTTAAAGGATAAATTATATCTTCTTTCTCCATAATAAATTCTCCTTTTATTTTATATAATTAACGTAATTATATAATTATTGCCAAAAATAGTCAACAATTTATCGTTGTTATTTTTTCAAATTTCTTACAATTATTTTTTTAAATTTATTGCTATTTTTTCTTATGTTATATATAATACTTTTAATTATTATACCCTTAATTTGGGAGGATGTTAAATAAATGAAAAATCTTTTACCTTTGACTGAACAACAAAAAAATATATGGAATACTGAAATGTTTTATAGTGGATCAGCTATTAATAATATTGGCGGATATGTTTATATTGACGAAAAGGTTGATTTTAAATTATTAAATAAAGCTCTTAATTTATATGTCAAAAATAC
>CANQMY010000148.1 GCA_947625075.1 uncultured Clostridia bacterium | reverse complement strand
CCAATATATATAGTTTTTACATTATAATTATAATTACATCTTTCTTTGATTTCTTTTTTTAATGTTTTTATATAATCTTCTATTAAATTATCCTTGTTGCAAAAAGATGTAAAGTCACAATAATTGCATTTTTGTTTGCAAAATGGTATGTGTACATATATTCCTATATTTTTCATTTCATTATTCCTTAATTGTATTTGAATTTATTAATTTTCTCTTAGTTCTTCTGCTAATTTTGCTATTCCTTCTAATCTATGATTTACTCCTGACTTACTTATTGGAATTTCTAAAAGTTTTCCTAACTCACTTAAACTTAAATCTGGATTTTCTAATCTTAAATTAGCAAGCTCTTGTTCTTTGGCAGTTAATTTATCAAACTTCTTTTTTTGTTTTATTAATTTTATATCCTCAATTTGTTTTACTGAACTAGATATTGTTTTATTAAGATTTGCAGTTTCGCAATTTACTAATCTGTTTACTCTATTACGCATATCTTTTATAACTCTTTCATCTTCAAATTCTAATACAGATTTGTTAGCTCCAATAAATGCAAGAAATTTAGATATATTTTCACCATCTTTTATATATAACAAAAATATATTTTTTCTTTTTAAAACTTTTGACTCAATTTCCTCACATTCTAATGCTTTTTTTATTTTCATTGCATTTTCTTCATTATTAAATACTATTTCTAAATGATAAACATTTTTTGGATTGTTTACAGAACCAGAACTCATAAATGCTCCTCTTACTAATGCTTTGTTTTCTTCTTCTGATCTATTTTCATCACTTATTTTAATTTTTCTTCTAGGATAGGTTATACAAAAGTTTTTACCTTGCATTTCAATTTTATAATTATTTTCTTCACAATTGTTTAATAATTTACTAAATCTATTAATATTATACTGGTTTTCAGTAACAAATTTATTTGTAGAAAGAGTTAATAAATAACCATCAAGCTCTGCTTTAACTAAATTTTTATTTGATAAATTATTAATTTTGCTTAATTCTTTTTTTATTTTAGATGAAAATGAATTCATTTTTTCCTCCATATTATTACTCTATCATTGTTTGCAAAATCTTTTATACAATCTGATTCTTCAAATAAAGCTTGTACAATTTTTCTTTGGTTATATCCTATTTCTAAAATTAAAGTTCCATTATCTTTTAAATATTTATTAACGTTTTGTTTAATTATTTTATAAAATTTTATTCCATCTTTTCCACCATTTAAAGCAATATGTGGCTCTCTTTTTACATCTTTATTTAAATTTTTTATCATATTACTTTCTATATATGGTGGATTAGATATTATTATATCGTATTTATTCTTGATTTTATTAAACATATCTGACCTAACAAAACTAATATTATTAGTTGTATTTTTACAGATTTCATTATAATTCTTTCTTGCAATTTTTAATGCTTTATAACTTATATCTGTTGCAGTTATATCAATGTTTTCTGCCATCTTGCATAAACTTACAGCTATACAACCAGAACCAGTACATAAATCTAGTATACTTATTCTATTTTTAATACCTTCATTTTGAATTCTATTTATTTCTTTTAAAGCACTTTCTACTACTATTTCTGTATCTGGTTGTGGAATTAAAACATTTTTATCTACATAAAATTCCAATCCCATAAAATAAGCTTTATTAAGTATATATTGAATTGGGTATCCTTTTTCTATTTTTCTTGCAAACTTTATACACTCTTTTTCTTTATCTTCATCTACTTCTTCATTAGAATTTATTATTAAATATTTTCTATCTTTTTTTAAAATACTTTCTAAAAGTAAATGTGATTCATTAGTTCCAATTTTTTTACTAACTATTTTTAAGAGTTCATTTATATTCATATTGTACTCCGCACTATTCTATTCTAAAAAATTTAATTTGATTTGTATTTTCAATTTTTTTAACTTGCTTTCCATTATATATAGTCTCTCCTGTTTGTGTATCTTCTAATGGAATATCTAAATATACATTTGCTATAAATTTTTGATTATAATTATTAATTATAGTTATATCAAATGCAACTATACATTTTATACTATCTAAAAACACCCCTGTTCTTCTTAATAATTCACCATTATATATAAGAGATGTATCAATATCAGATATAATTTTATTTTCTCTTATATTTTTATTAGAATATTCTAATAAAATTGGATTTGAGCAATCTGCATAAATTTGAGGTTTTGTATAGTCAAGGTCACCATCATTTAATACTGTATAATCTAAAGTATCTTTAATAATATTTTCTTCTATATTTGAAAACTTGCCAAAGTTTTGTATATTCTCAAATGCTAATGCCGGATTTCCTTCCTCTAATCCTGAAAATCTAACATTATCAATATACATCTTTTTTATTGAATTTTCATAACTTAGTCCTTCATCTGACCTATTATTTATATAAAGAGCTATATCTGTATATTGATGAACATTTATATTCCATATTGCTCTATTTTCTTTATTATTTTCTGCATCAGCACTACTATACATATAAATTTTATCTATACTAAATATAGTTCTAGAATTTAACTTTGAAAATTCATTTATTTCCTCAGCAAATTTATTAGAACTTGTAAAAGTAATTATTGTATAAACTATCATCATTATTAGTATTATTACTAAAACTGTAATTATAATCAACTTTGATTTAGTATTATATCTTTTCTTTCCATTTAAAATTACTGTAGTTTTTTTTCTCATAAAAATTACCTCGAACTTTGTCAAATTATTAAATATATTTTATCATATTTGTTTTTATATGTATTGATTTTTTTATAAATTTATGATATTTTTTATATAAAGTAATCCCTGCGTAGTGCGTGTAGATTAGAATTTTAGAACCAACAAATAGATTAAAGGGAGTCCGACTTTGAGTGTGGCGTGTATGCTTAAATTCATTTAAGAAAC
>CANQMY010000147.1 GCA_947625075.1 uncultured Clostridia bacterium | reverse complement strand
GACTTCTCCCATCCAATATGATACATTTATTATGCTATTAAATTACTATCTAAAATAGCATAATGAGTTAAAATAAGTTTAAACTTAAATACCAATTTATTTTGGTTTCACTTAGGTGAAATAGAGTTCTAGATTACTAGAACTTTTTCTTTTTTATATTATCACTATTTTTCGACAATTTCTATGAAGTATTTTCGTACAAAATCTAATTTTAATTATATAGATTATTTTAATTAAAAAATCTTATATTTATAAATTTTAATATCTTTATTTTTTATGTTAATTATGTTATAATAAATATATTGTAGTTAAATTTTACATTAAGGAAGGTAGGTATAAAGCATATGTTAAAGCTTAGTTCTGTTACTTTCAAAGATGAAGAAAATGGAAAAAACATTGAAATTAACTTTAATGATAACCATTTTACTTCCAATGTTCCAATTTCTATGGATGAATACCTTTTTTGCTTATTCTATGCAGAATTGCTATTCACTGGAGGAATTGAGTCCGCAAAGAGTTTTATAAAACAAATTTGATTTTATTGATTATTTTGTTGACTTTTGTTAATTAACATCTTTGAAAATGAGAGGAAAAGATTTTTAAGACATCTTTCCTCTCATTTTCTTTACTTTTCTTCATTTATAATATGCTTAAATTCATTTGGTTCTTTTAAAATTAATTCTTTTAATGCAGATGGAACAAAATTAATGCTATCTAATTTATCTTTATCAAACCATATAAATTCTAAATTCTCATTTTTCTCTATTGATTTTATTTTTTCCATCTCATACATGGTTTTGTCTAAAAATTCAAGCTCATATGTTACTAAAATTTCATGATAATGTTTTTCATCCATAGTAAATAAATTTTCCATAAATGATATCGTCTTTACACAATTAACATCTTGACCCATTTCTTCTTTAATTTCTCTTTTAAGTGCTTGTTTAGTTGTTTCTCCTTCTTTAACTCTGCCTCCCGGCAAAGTGTAATGTACTGAATTTAAGTTATGATGTAATAATACTTGATTACCTTTTCTAAATATAGCTGATACTCTATAATTTAATAAATGCTGTCCTATAGTTACTGATATATCTTCCATTTTTTTCTCCTTTTCGAGATAATTATATAATACATCTTTTTTTTAGTAAAGGCTATTATTAAATTGTTTTTAATTATATAATATCTTCTATAGTTGACATCTAAAAATAATTATGACATTATTCTATTATATAAAATTAAATAAAAAAGGAAAGTTATATGAAATATTTAGAAAAAAGAGATTTATATGACATTAATAGAAATTTAACTGGTAAAACTATATTTAAAGGTGATTCTATCCCTAATAATTATTATATAATTGTTGTATTAGTATTTATACAAAATAGTGAAGGGAATTTTTTAATTCAAAAAAGGAGTAAAATAAAAAATGGTAAATATGCAACTACTGGTGGTCACCCTAAGTCTGGCGAAGATAGTATTCAAGGTATTATAAATGAAGTAAAAGAAGAAATAGGATTAGATATCAATCCAAAAGATTTAAAATTATATTATTCTGGAAGATCTGATTTTGAAAGAGTGTTTTGGGATGATTACTATATAAAAATGGATATACCAAATATTCAAAATTTGCCCTTGCAAAAAGAAGAAGTTGAATCTGTTTGTTGGCTTTCAAAAGAAGAAATTAAGTCTTTAATGAATGAAAATAAATTTTTCAAAAATCATTACGAAGAATTTGAAATATTATTAAATTGGTTGAAAGAAGGTTAAATAAAAATATGAATAGTTCAGATTATTTAAATAAAATTATTAATGTGAAAATTGATAGACCCATTGGAAGCAGTCATCCCAAATACCCAGACCTCATATATTTAGTTAATTACGGATATGTTCCAAATACAGTTAGTGGTGATGGTGAAGAATTAGATTGTTATATACTAGGAGAATATAAACCTTTAAAAGAATACAGAGGTCAATGTATTGCAATAATACATAGGTTAGATGATAATGATGATAAATTAATCATAGCTCCGGAAAATAAAAATTATACCAACAATGAAATAAAATTATTAACAGATTTTCAGGAAAAATTTTACAAAATTGAAATAATAAGAAACTCAAATTATTTAGAATTTAATAAAAATATCCCTGAATTGTCTGTTACTAATTTAAAGAATAGTTTAGACTTTTATAAAACTGCTGGATTCAAGTTAGAATATGATAGACCTGAAAATAAATTTGCATTTATTAGTTTAGGAAAAATACAATTCATGCTACAAGAAATTACTTCAGATGGTAAGTGGGATATTTCTCCTCTTACATATCCATTTGGTAATGGAATAAATTTTCAATTAGAAATTGAAAATTTAACTGAAATATATTCTAATTTAAAAAATTCTAATTACAAAATATTATTTGATATTGAAGAAAATTGGTATAGACAAGGAAATAAATTACTAGGAAATAAAGAGTTTTTAATTCAGGATCCAGATGGATATTTACTAAGATTTTTTGAAGATTTGGGAGAAAAGGAGATATAAAAATGATTAAATATATAGAAAAAACACCATTAGCAGAAGAATTTAATTATTTAACAAGTTCTGTCGGTTGGGGAATTAGAAAAAATAATATTATTGATGAAGCATTAAAAAATACTTTATATTCATTATGTGCTTATTATGATACTAAACTAATTGGATATGGAAGAATTATTGGAGATAAAACAATATTTTTATATATTCACGATATAATGGTAATTCCAGAATATCAAAATAAACATATTGGAACTGGAATAATGGAAAGTTTATTAAAACAAATTAATTTATATAAAAAAGTTAATCCTCACATAAGAACTTATTTAGGTGCATCAAAAGGAAAAGAGTCTTAATTTGAAAATAAAAATAAGGAAAATTAAACCAAAATAGAATAAAAAGGGCATAGTTCCCCCTTACCCCCAA
>CANQMY010000146.1 GCA_947625075.1 uncultured Clostridia bacterium | reverse complement strand
TTTTCAATAGCCTTTTTTTCTGTTGGCATTCCATGTGTATCATATCCTGGTACATATGGAGAATAATATCCTTGCATTGATTTGTATCTTACTATTGTGTCTTTTAATATTTTATTTAAAGCATGTCCTGCATGGATTTCTCCATTTGCGTATGGAGGACCATCATGTAATACAAAGTGTCTATGTCCTTCGTTCTTTTTTAATACTTTTTCATACAAACCATTTTCAAATATTTCTTTTAATATAGTAGGTTCTTTTTCTGGTAAGTTTCCTCTCATTGGAAAGTCTGTTTTAGGTAGGTTTAGCGTTGTGCTATAATCTTTTTTTTCTTCATTACTCATAATTTTTACTTCCTTTCTAGATATCAAAAAAGCTTTCGCCTAAAAGTTTATTCTCTTAGGACGAAAGCCGTGGTACCACCTAAATTTATTGATATTTAATCAACCTCATTTTGTTATTAACGCAAACTTAACGACTTAAACTACTATTATTTCGCTTAAGTAACTTATATAAGTGATAATAAATAAATAGTTTCTTACTAGCATCTCACCGCCACTAGCTCTCTTTAAAGTCTTTTTTATTTACCTTGTCTTATATATTGTCTTTAAACTATATAGAAGTTATTTTAACATCTTTTTTCTTTTTTTGCAATATATTTATCTTATTTTTTATAACACAATTTTATTCCATAGCTTTTAATTTATATGGAGATTCTTTTGTTCCATCTCCTACTGATTCTATATTATCTTTTAAAGTAATACATGGTCTTACTCCTCTTGGTCCATCATCCATAATAACATCAACATTATTATGGAAAGCAATTAGAGTCTTTCCACCATTCCAAGGAGTTCCTTGATTATCAATAACACAATAAATCTGAAAATACCATATACTATCATTGGGTTTCCATAAATTTCTATAGGCATAATAATATGCAAAATCCGATATAACTATACCATTATCATTTTGACTTGTTGCACTTATCATCGCATTATAATCTTCTAATGTTTTATTTTGTGTATCTGGTTTGCATCCGCTATCTCTGCTTCCATTATATTCAAATGGTAATTCTACTGTTCCACTTACTATATCCTCTTTCTCACTTCCTACACATCTCCCGTTTTCTGCATATCTATAATCAATATAATTTTTACAAAAAATATTTAAAACTTCAATACATTCATTATATCCTTTTCTTGCACCATCAATATCAACATCACTCCCTATATACAAATTTGCAACATTATTTGTGCTTATAATTTGTAATCCATGCTGTCTATCATTATATAATACCTGCCATAAATCTTTATAATCATCAGTATTAAAATTTTGATCTTCACCAAATCCTGTTTGCTCTTTTTTTATTGTAAATGAATTTGCTTGAGGTTTGTATAGTACATAATCTCCTGGTTTAGCGACTTCTTTTAAAGTTTGATACTCTAATTCAGGTTCAGTTGGTATATTATTATCTCTTATTAATACATCTGATAATTTATTTTCCAAATTTTTAATATTAATTATTTCATTATTTTGTGATTCTTCATAATTTTTTACTGATTGTTTTGCTTTCTCAAAAATTCCATTTTCAGATAATGCTAAATTCAATGTTACTCCTGCTAATATCAATAATATTATAATTGTTACTACTAACGCTACTAATGTTATTCCTTTTTCTTTTTTATTCATTATTTTTCTTTTACCTCTTTCATTTGTTTTTATGTTAATTTTTATTAATCAAAAAACTTAATAAAAAAATAATAAATCTTACAATTCACTTATATTAAGTCTTTTAAGATTTATTATTTTTATTTTTTTATTCGTTTTTATTTTCGTTTTTATTTTTATTTTTTCTTTAAAATATTGTTTATTAATATTCTTTATGCTATATTTATATAAATTGATTTTTATTAAGTTTTTTGATTAATTAAATTTAAACATAAGCCCAAATTCCAACCATTAAATCATTAGCATCTTCATTTGTAGTAATATTTGTTATTTCAGATTCTATTTTAATCTCACTTCCTTCTTTTATATAAAAACAAATTGAGTCATCATTCCTATCTGCTTGTGAAATATCAATGTTTCCACACCAAGAATACAAAGACGATACTGCTGTTCCATTTACTATTAAATTTAAATATGTTCTAGCATTGTTGTTTTTATTTGTTGATACAAATGCACTACTTCTTATAATGTAGAAAGCTGATTTCGTTATTATATAAGAATCTTTTGAAATATCATACATTAGATACTGATTTCCCATACCAGTAATTTCTCTATTAAAGTCTTTAAAACTATATTGTCCATCTTTACTAGGATTTAATTTATTCATAGTTATTAAATTCATAGTTTTTTCTTCCAAATTAAAATTTGCATTCAATTTTTTTATATCATTTTCTAACTTTGAAATTTTATTTTGCAATTCTAATATTTTTTCATTATCTGTACCTTGATCTGAAATTCCGATTTTTTTCTTCATTATTATCGTTATTTCCACTATTATCAGTATTGTCACCATTATCATTTAATAAATTTGCCAATTGTCCAATTTTCATACTTTCATCTGTTTCAGATTCTCTATATAAAGTTATTGCTTTTTTTGCTTTTTCTATTAACCCATTTTCGCCTAAAACATTGCCTAAAGTAACTCCTGTAATAATAAATAATAATATTACAGTAACTACTAACGCTACTAATGTTATTCCTTTTTCTCTTATTTTGCTTATTTTCATTTGTCTTTTTAAAATTTTTCTTTTATCCTTACTCTCCATTTTTTCTCCTCTTTCATTAGTTTTTTTCTAATTTTTTCTTTTAGTATTATCTTTATACTGTTCTTATTTATATCATTTTTTATTAATTTTATAATTATTTTAGTAACCTTATAGAATTTGGTCTATATGTTATAGTCTATTATTTCTTCTTTATTATGTTACTTTTATTAAGGATAAAACTTAATAAAAAA
>CANQMY010000145.1 GCA_947625075.1 uncultured Clostridia bacterium | reverse complement strand
TCAGTATAAATTATTTTTTCAACTTCTGATTTTCTCTTATCAATTAATGACATAAAAAATTCACTTATTTCTTTTGAGCTTTGATCATTTGCAATATATGCTAAATAATTTACAGAATCATTTGTAATTCTTCCTATAATATATTTAGTAAGTATTTTATGAGCTTCCATTGAATTTTCACGATTATACATAGGATTATGTATTGAAAATAGTGATCCATCTTTCTCATTTAATGTTATATAAATTCTATTCAAAAATTCATCTTTATCATATAAATCTTTATAACCATAAAACATTGATGATAAATCTTTAATATCTTTTTCATATTTTACTTTTTGACTTTCATAAAACTGTCCTACTGCTATTTTATTGCTTAACCATATAGTTTCTGACAACTTATGTGCTAGTTGTTCTGGAGGAGCAGTAACATAAATTTCTCCATTAGGAATTTTAACTTTAGCTACAGGATGATGAGTTATATTTCTATCTCCTTCTAAATTATCTATATACATTGAACCTGCCATTGTTGGTTTCCAAGACATTAAATCTAAAACTTGTGGAACATGTTTTATTACATTTTGTACATGAGGTCTATCATCTTCTCTTTGAGAACCAAGATATAAATCTCCATTTACATTAACAACATCTATATCAATTCCTAATTTTCTAGAAAACTTTGCTATTTTTTCTCTCTGTTCCTTTGTTATATTTTTAAAAGATTTTTCACCAGATAAATTGTTAGATTCATCTAATTCTATTTCTGTTATATTTTCGGCACTTGCCATAATCATTGTAGCGAGCGAACCTGAAAAATAGTATTGTAATGAACCATTTTTAATTTGAGGACTTAAAGAAGTCAAGTACAAACCCAAATTTGAACTTATTTCTATTAAATTTGACATATATCATTTCTCCTTTAAAACATTGAAAGTTCATAAGTTTTCTTAAATAGTTAGCACACATTTCTGTGTCTTTCATTTTCTATGTTTAATTATACAGTTATTTTTTATATTTTTCAAATTATATATAGAATTACACGAAAACCGTAAAACTCATGGAGAAAATCATTCGCATCTGGCATTCCGATTACGAACAGACACAGCTCCATCATAATCTATACCACCTTTGTCTCTCGCACACCCTCCTCGAGCAACAGCATATTTTTTTGAATTTGATTGGTCATGATATCCAAATTCTGTAGTCCACTCTTGCATATTCCCCGCTATATCATATATATTTTTTAACTTAAATGCATCTACTAATCCTGTTGCCATTTCTATTCGATTTATTCCTAAACTCTCTTCGCCTCCTATACTTCCTGTTCCATAAGTATATGTTTGTGCCAAACCAGTAGTAGGATGCACGGCATATAGTCCTACTATATTTCTTTGAGGAGTATTTATATAATTTCCATAATTTGTGCTGTCTTTCACTATATTTTCATAACGACTATCTTTTGCTATCCATTCTACTACTGTATCCCATGCAGTTCCATCTATTAATTGACTTCTTACTCCGTAAGTTTCTTCACTATATATTCTTCCTGATACTTCTTTTGCATTTGTTTGACTTATTAAATTCCATGCTTGCACACCTTTTTTACTTACTGGTTTTATGTTTTTATTTATATTATTTTTGTTTTCTTGATAAGTTTTAACTCCTTCAGCAGAAGGTTCTACATAAAAATCTGCACCCTTTGGTACTCCTGCCTCATATCTTGCTATATAAAAGCCTTTGTTATCTTCTACACTCTTTTTATTTGCTTTTTCATTTATCTCATTATCTTTCCAATCACTATATTTTCTATAATCATATGTATTCCAGCCTTTATCTTCACTAGTTCCGTCAGATGTATTAGAAGAAGAATCGTCTACCAAGTTTACTTCATATGTATGTTTTTTATATTCACCACTTTCACATGGTACCCATACAAATTCATTTCCTTCTGAATCCACTATTACTAAGCCATCATTTACTGAATCCTCTCCATCAATTTGTGTAGGAGCAAATCCTGCTGGTATTGGTACAGTTTTTCCATCTTTTGCAGTATATTTATATGTTTCATTATTTATTATTGCATTAAATCTTGCTGTTTGCCTTTTTTCTTCTTCAGATGCCTCTTTATATTTATCTACAGATTGAGTTGCCATCTTAAACAATCCGTTTTCTCCTAAAGTTATATTTAGTGTTACCCCTGCTAAAGTCAACATAATTACTATTGTTATTACTAATGCGATTAAAGTTATACCTTTTTGATTTCTTTTCATCATTTGTTTTTCTCCAATCCATAAAAAATTTATTTAATAATATTTTATTTTAATTGTTGGCATTTGTCAACAATTGATAACAAATTTTTTTATAAAATAAATTTAAAATAAATAAATGGATAGGAGAATTTATGAAACTTTCAAATGCTATTAAACAAAGAATCCTTAATTTAATAAGTGAAAGGGGAATTACTGTATCAAAGTTAAGTACTTTAGCTGGAATATCTCGTTCAACATTGTCTAAATTTTTATCTGGAAAGAGAAAATATCTTCATATTGAAATTATTGAATGTATCTGTGAAGCTTTAAATATTACTCTAAAAGATTTTTTTGATGATCCACTTTTTAATGATGTAATGTCAGAATAAAATATAATAGAGTCCTGTCAATACTACTCTATTATATCTTTTAAGTTAATCATAAATATTTATATAATAGATTAGTATAGCTACTATTACTCATACATATTGCTAACCTTAATTTATATTTTATATTCATATTATTATTTTATAGTTTTCATTTTTGTCATAACAAATCCTTTTGTGAAAATGTTTTATAATATTATGCCAAAATCTTTTAACTTTCTGTAATTCTTATTTTATTTTTTCTTTTAAAGTTAATTTTTAATTATTACTCTATGAGGCTCAATATACGAAATATTAGTCTTTTCAATTTTTCTAATACTGCCATTTACAAACTTTGGAGT
>CANQMY010000144.1 GCA_947625075.1 uncultured Clostridia bacterium | reverse complement strand
GGAATTTCTATATCAAATTCTTCTTCTAATGCCATTATTAATTCAACAATATCTAGTGAATCTGCTCCTAAATCATCAATAAAAGATGACTCTAAAGTTATTGATGCTTCACTTGCACCTAATTGTTCAACTATTATCTTTTTTACTTTTTCAAAAATTTCTTCTGAATTCATCTTATAGTCACCTCCCCTCACATTTAATAACTTTTTATCATTTACTTAATTTTACATATTCATACAATAATACATTGAATTTTAATTGTCAAGATTTTTATTAAAAATATTTATTTTGATTCAAGTTCTTGTATAAAATTCTTTATTTCTTGCATTTTTTCTTTATTTATTTCAGATTCATATATCTCGGTTAAATGGTCAACTGCTTTATTTTCTACAAATTTTTCTGCTTGCTTTATAGTATATTTAAATAATTTTTCATCACTACTACCATGTGCTTTTACAACTGGTTTTTGTACACCTAAGAAAAGTGCTCCGCCATATTCTTTATAATCTACCATTTTTGAAAATCTTTTAATTGCTGGTAAACTTGGTAAACTGCCAAGTTTACTCCAAATACTATTAAGTAAACTTTCTTTTAATGATTTTTTAACAAATTTTCCTATACCTTCCACTGATTTTAAGAATACATTACCTGTAAAACCATCTGCTATAACTACATCAACATTTCCTAAAAATGCATCTCTTCCTTCTATATTTCCTATAAAATTAATATTTAAATCTTTTGAAAATCTTTTTAACAGTTGATAAGAATTTCTTACCAATTCATTTCCCTTAGTTTCTTCAGTTCCTATATTTAAGAGTCCTATTTTAGGATTCTCTTTTTTTAAAGTATTATTCATATAAATACTTGACATTTGAGCAAATTGTAATAAATTAATAGGTTTGCAATTCGTATTTGCTCCACAATCCATCAAAACTAAACTTCCATGATATGCAGGTAAAATTCCTGCTAAAGCTGGTCTATCTATTCCTTTTATTCTTCCAACTAATAGGGTTGCTCCTGTAAGAAGTGCACCTGAATTTCCTGCTGAAATAAAAACGTCGCCTTTTCCTTCTTTTAATAGATTAAATCCTACAACCATAGAAGAATCTTTTTTATTCTTTATTGCTTGAGTTGGAATATCCTCCATCTCTATTGTTTCTGTACAATTATAAATTGAAATTCTTGGAGAAATATCTTTAAGACTTTTTCCATAGAATTCTCTTATTTTTGTATTTATAACTGTCTCTTTTCCAATCAATATAATTTCAGCTTTTATTTCATCTATAGCACTTACTGCGCCTTTAATTGTAGCATCTGGTGCATTATCTCCGCCCATAACATC
Organism: uncultured Clostridia bacterium; assembly: GCA_947625075.1. Classification (GTDB taxonomy): domain Bacteria; phylum Bacillota; class Clostridia; order TANB77; family CAG-508; genus CAG-793. Next base: position 1,644 of record CANQMY010000144.1, on the reverse strand, counting down.
TAATAATATTTTCATATTTTAATAGTATGATACAACATTATTTTTTATGTATATCATAACCCCTTTCTTTTTTGTTTTATGTATTTCTTGCTTTATTATCTATTAAATTATACTTTTAGATTCTATATTTTGTCAATATAAAGTATATACAAATTTTGAAACATTTTTATAAACTATAGTTATATTAAAATAATAATGAGGATGTTTTTCTAACATCCTCTAATGTAATTAATTATTTTTTACCAATTTAAAGCTTATTGATTTACTTGTATCATCCTCAACCTTTTCTAAAGTATATCCGCTTTTTTGCAAATCTATTGAAACCATAGGTCGTAATGCTATTTCCTCAGACCAATTATCTCCATTTATATTACTATATAGCCATCCACCAAATACGCTACATTCTCCGCTATTAGCATTAACTGCTTGTATTCCTACTGCATAATATCCTGTCAAAGCATCAGAAAATCTTGTAGAAAGCCAATAAAATTTATTAAAAAAATTATTTTCACCATCTTTAAATATTAAATTATAATATATCTTTTTACTTTCTTCCCAATCTGAATTTAACGCATCTGAACCAAATTCATGCTGCCATTTTGATTGTTTTACTACACTTTTATCTAAGTTTATTGATTCCTGATTTGCTTGATATCCATTTTCTTTTTCCCATATCAATCCCTTTTTATCTTCTTTTTCATTCCATTTTTGATCAAAATTGTACCACATAGCTGGATATTTTAGATCATTAATAAATTCTTCAGAAAATCCATATTTAAATCCGCCGCCTCCTTCATATTCTGTATAATCATATTTCATTACTTCTTCTATATCACTTCTTTTTATATTAGTTGCTGATATGCCATCTATATTTTTTCCATAACATTTTCTACATATCTCATTTAAAACCCATATTCCATTATTATATCCATTTATACCTTTTAAAATTATTTGTTTACTTGTTGGTTTTTCTGATATAAGTCTTATAGTTTTAGTATTCTGATTATAATCCCATATTCTCCATTTCATTCCTTCTGTACTATAAGTTTGAACATCTTGACTTCCAGTTGAACTAGTTTCTAGTTTAACTGGATTACTAGTACTCGATGTATCTGGGTTATATCCATCTACATAACATCCTACATAATCATTATAATCTATCGTTAACTTCTCTAATTCGTCTTTCATCATATCTATTGCATTTTCTTCATCTTCTTCTGCCTTTTTGTATTTTTCTACTGCTTCTTTTGTCCTTTCAAATATTCCATTTTCTGATAATGCTATATTTAGTGTTACTCCTGTTAATATTAATAATAATATTATTGTTACTACTAGAGATACTAAAGTAATCCCTTGTTCTCTCATCTCTTTCATTTGTTTTTTCATGATTTTCCTCCTATTATTATGTTAATTTTTATTAAGGAAAAAACTTAATAAAAAAGTAATAAGTCTTATAAAAGTATTTTTCTCAATACTTTCATAACATTTATTACTTTTATTTTCTTTAATATTTATATTTATTTATTGTTTTATTTCTTGCTCAAAATAAGTTTTTATGCTATATTTTAAATATCATATTTTTTATTAAGTTTTTTCATTAATAATATTTATTTTTTTATCATATATAAATTAATTTTTATCATA
>CANQMY010000143.1 GCA_947625075.1 uncultured Clostridia bacterium | reverse complement strand
CTGTCTAAATTAGCAGATTTTTATAACACTAGTATTGACTATTTATTATATAGAACTGATGAGATATTGCCTTATCCCAAAACTACCAAAAATGTTTCTAAAGAAAGCATTACTATATAAATAATATTAACTTTTTAATGTTGCAAATTTATGAAAGTTTTAATATAACTTTAAGAGATTTTTTTGACGCTTTTCTTTTTGATGAAGTTAAATCTAAATAGAAATATAAATAGAGTAATATTTTTAATTAAATACTACTCTATTTTTTGGATAATTCTATTGTATATTCTTTTATATCATCTTCTGGATTTAGTTCTTCTTTCTTCTTTTAAAAATTTTGATAATTTCTTTTCTATTCTTTCACAACTATAATTAATTTCTTTTGATTTACAATTAAGATTTTTACTGGATATGTAATTATATATTCTGTTGGTTGGATAAATTGTAGATTAGTATATAACAAATGCTTTACTTTACCGTTTTTAGTTGTATAAGTATAATTTTTTATAAGTTCTAGTAATTCGTTATTTGGCTTTAGTTCTTGAATTTCTTTAAATTCAAGCATAAAAAATGCCCTCCTTTCTTTGATTTAAGAGAACATTTTTAATAATTTTATAAAGTTCGATTAATCTTTTCAAAAACAAAAAAACTTACGAAACCTTTATAAGTTCGTAAGTCGTCTTAAATTGGAGCGGACGTCGTAGTTATCTACAACTTTTTTCTCTTAACTATTGATACAAATATCAATCAATTTATTAAAGTATTTTTTATAATAGCATTTATGCTATCTTTAACATTAAACGTTGCCTTGACTGCAGTTCTGTATATGAACTGGGTTGATAAGCAACTACATAAATAAAAAAAGCTCACATCTGTAAATTTGACGATTTAGATGTGAGTTTTTATATCTATTTCGGCAAAACCACGTTTGTGGAATTGTCATTTCCTATATTTATTATACTTTGATTTTTAGCTAAAGTCAAGTAAAATTTTCAAATACTATACATTATTTTTTTGCTAGAAATTTATTACTTTTTTCTTATTAAGTGAAAAAGCACTCGAAACCATATTAGATGGCATTTCATAAATCTGTTAACCCAATTCGAACAAACGCCACCACATATAATTTCAGCATCAAAGATCTTCATAACTATCATACAATCTCAAAACATCTATCCCTACCGTCTCCAACAATATCATCAGATTCAACAAACTCTACGTCACCGCTTAGACATATAACTGGCCTTATCCCGCACTTTTTGTCCCTATATGAAAAAATACCCATAGTCGAATTTCCCAAAGTGCCAGAACATCCTAAACACATCAAATAATTTGGTGCGTTATACGCATTTACCGAAGAGAGCCAATATCCACCGCAATATTCTTCAGAACCATCCGCATCAAAATCTCCAGTAGACATTGTATGAGGAACATATAAGTCGTCACCGATTCGGTATCTTCGTGTTAGGCAATAACTGATTAGTCGGCACCACCGCCAGATCATAAGTTCCATCTAATCTACTTTCACAAAATAGATCTACTTCACTCGAGTGCTTCTTATTCCAACTCCTACAAAACATTTCTATAGTCGGTCCACCAATAGCATAATCACTGATACCTTTCCTCGTAAAGCCCCTCCAATTATCCGTGTTCAGCAAGCTATACACACATTTCTGAGCGTCCCAATATGTCTCCCCGTCAAGTGGAATACGGAGTTCATGAAAAAGAAACAATTTAGGAAATAAGGCCACACTACTCGTATCATCCGGATACAAGTCGACAATTTCAGGTAAATCATCTTCAGACCAATACTTTACAAATTTTTCTTTATTATCGGTTCCAGGTTTCATCTTTGTCTTTTCATCTACCCCATTCATTGCAGGCACATTAGTATTCACATAATTAGATGCTATCAAAAATATTCTTCTCCCTTGCGCTGGCAGAGTATCTCCTTTTACTCCTTCGCCTTCATAATCTTGTATATAGAATATTCGCCAATCATCTTCTGCGTTACCATCTCCATCTACATCTATTCCATAATTTGTTATATAATCTCCGTAATTAGATTCTGTAAAGTAATCTGCTGTCAAAATATCTTTCTTGACTGGAGGTTTTGATGACATTTTTCCTGTCGAATCAATTGTATAAGTATTTCTCTCTCCTTTAAATGTCCATGGACCTGTTCCTAAAAAAGTATCGCCATCTTTTACCTTGTCTTCTCCAAATACACTTTTTAATCCTTCTCTTACATTATCTGTTGATAGTGTTCCTGCTCCTGCAACTAATGCATCTGTTACTGCAACTTTTACTTGTTCATCTTCTGTTACATCTTTCGTCTTTTCAGTTGATTGTTTTGCTTTATCAAAAAGTCCATTTTCTGATAACGCTATATTTAATGTTACTCCTACTAGTATTAATAGAATTATTATTGTGACTACTAATGCTATTAATGTAATTCCTCTTTCTCTTAATCTTTCTTTTCTTATTTTTCTTGATTTAAATAATAATTGCTTTTCTTTGTTTAATGTTTTCATTTTAGCTTTCATTTGTACTATTCCTTTCTTATATAATTATGTTAATTTTTATTAATGAAAAAACTTAATAAAAAAATATTAATCTCTATTAATCTTAATTTTAATGATATTTCATAGATTATTACTTTTTATTTTTTTACAAAAATGTAACATAAATTTATTTTAATTTTATTGCATAAATATTATTATTATGCTATATTTTAATATATTAATTTTTATTAAGTTTTTTCCTTAATAAAATCTTTTATTTTTTTAAACGCGACTAACTATTTTTTATCAGTTCACTGTTTTCTTTTTTAATCAACAATTTTTTGAAATTTTTCCCCTAAAAAAAAATAAGGAGCCACATTATTAATTAAACATAGAAAAAATTTATTTTTTTAATATAAAATTTTGGGGATTTAATATAGAATAAAATTTAATTAATAAAAATGGCCCTTGACTTAAAAATATATAAA
>CANQMY010000142.1 GCA_947625075.1 uncultured Clostridia bacterium | reverse complement strand
GTAACATATCGTATATTACTATCTTTAGTTCCACCTTCAACTGCTCCTAATTCTTTATTTTTTCCAACAACTTTTTCAAGTGGAACATAATCTAGTCTTCCATTTTTTATAACAGTTAATATTCCAAATTTACCTTCCATTGCATATTCCATTGCTTTTGCACCATACTTTGTAGAAAGTACTCTATCATACGCAGTTGGAGTACCTCCTCTTTGCATATATCCTAATGTTGTACATCTTGATTCTAATCCTATCAATTTTTCAAGATCTTTTGCAACTTTTTCACCTGCTCCAGCAAATTTAACTGCAATTCCGGTTTTTTCATCTACTTCGGACATAAATGTTGAGGCAGTACCATTTTTAGGCTTTGCTCCTTCTGAAACAACAACAACACTAAATTGTTTTCCTCTTGCAATTCTCCTTTTAATACTTTGTGCAACTTTATTTATATCATATGGTATTTCTGGAATTAAAGCAACATCTGCTCCACCTGCAATTGCTGATTCAAGAGCAATCCATCCTGCATATCTTCCCATAACTTCTAGGCACATTATTCTATGATGTGTTTCTGCTGTTGTATGAAGTCTGTCTAATGCTTCTGCGGCAACAGAAACAGCTGTGTTATTTCCAAATGTAATTTCAGTACAAGCAACATCATTATCTATTGTTTTTGGTACTCCTATAATTTTTATACCTTTTATAGATAAATCTCTTGCTGATTTTTGTGTACTATCTCCTCCTAATGTAAATAAACAATCGAATTTATCTCTCATCATATTTTGAACACATAAATCAGATAAATCTTTATATTGAACACTACCATCAGGATTAGTTACTTTATAATTAAATACTATTGTGTTTGTTGAAGATCCTATAATTGAACCTCCCTTTGGAAGAATACCATTTGCAATAGGTTGATGATCTAATCTTATAAATTTATTCTCAACTAATCCTTTATATCCATCAATAAATCCATAACATTCTATTTTATTTTCTTCTGCTGTTCTTTTTATTGCTCTTATAACTGGATTTAAACCAGCTACATCTCCGCCATTTGATAAAATAGCAACTCTTTTTAACATTTGTAAACCTCCTATAAAATTTCTTTTGAAATATTATTATTTTATTCTTTTACGTAATCTTTCTCTATTTTTATTAGCTCTATTATTTTTTATTATTTTAATTATAGTATATAAAATTAAAATTAGTAATATAAATGCTATTACAGATAATAAAGCAATAACTTTATTTTTATTACTAAAGAATTCTTTAACTTCTAAAAAAAAGCTATCTATATTATTATTTTTGGTTTCTGTTATAATTATTTTTTCTACTGTAACATTTATCAAAACTTGATATATAGTAATATTTTTAGAATCTCTTAAAATAATAGTAACTAAATTATCCCCTGACTGAAGGTCTTTGTTTCCTAAAATTTCAATTTCACATTCATCAGTATTAGCAACTGCTTTTACATTTATGTCTGTAAAATCTTTATCTGTTTTATAATCTAAAGTATAATAAAATTTTAAGCTATCAAATTCATTACTAATTTCTGTTCCATCTATACTTAATGATGTTAAATATAATTCATTAGGTTTCTGCTTAGTTGCTATTATTGTATATGTTTTACTTTTATTGCTTTCAGAAGTTACTCTTATATTTATACTATTTTCATTTTTATTTAAATTAGTATTTCCAGTTATTTTTACTTTGGCATTTGGATTTTCTGTTTCAGCAACAACATCAACTGATGTAACACTATCTTCTACAATAATATAATAGTTTTGAATGTTTTTATTAAATTCTGGATATAATTCATATCCTTCAACTGCCAAAGATTCAAGAAGATTATTATTTCTATCGTTTTGTTTATCGTTAGTTATTATATTTGCTCCATTTGATGTAAAATTTGTTGTTAAAATCAAAAATATAGAAAATATTGATACTAATATTATGTTAATTTTTTTCATATTTAGATTCCTTCCTACGTATTTTATTTCTTATTAATAAGTAAATTTAAATAATTATTATTTTATATTTTAGTATTTTAATTTTTTAAATTTTATCATAAAGCTAAAAAATAAACAATATTTTGTATAAATTTAATCAACTAAAAAAGATATTTTCATCTTTTTTTAGTAACTGCTAAACCATCACCAACATCAAGTATTTCTGTTTCTAGATTTGGATTTTCTGTTACTAATTTTATATATTCTCTTAAATGATTTACGGCAGTTCTTTGTTTATGTTTATTATAATCACTTAAAACATATCCTTTATATAAAATATTGTCTGCAAAAATGACGCCATTTTCATTTAATAATCTTAAAGCTTGTTCTAAAAAAAATGGATATTTAGTTTTAGCTGCATCAATAAAAATCATATCATATTTGTCATCAAGATTAGGAAGTATATCTACTGCATCTCCTTCATGTATATTTATAGTATAATCTTTTGATACAATTTTAATATTTTCCTTTGCTTGTTTTATCATTTCTTCATTTCTTTCTATTGTATCTATTACACCATTTTTTTCTAAAAATTCAGTAAAGCAGATAGCTGAGTAACCAACTGCAGTTCCAATTTCCAAAATTTTATTTATTTTTCTATTTTTCATATAATCTTTTATTTTGTTTAATGTATTATCCATTATTATTGGAACATGGTCATTTAGTGCTTTTTCTTTTATAATTTCTAAATTTAAATTACTCATATTATTAAATCTTCCTTTTTTATATTAAAATAATGTGTCCTAAAACATAATTCTTTATATTAATTATTTTTAGGACACACAATTAATTATTAATTTTCTGATTTATTTTCTCTTCTAGCTTCTCTTTCTCTCGTTTTAGAATCTAAGATTTTCTTTCTTAATCTAATATTTAATGGAGTTACTTCAACTAATTCATCATCTTCAATAAATTCAATAGCTTGTTCTAAAGACATATTTAATGGAGGAACTAAACGAAGTGCATCATCAGATCCTGATGCT
>CANQMY010000141.1 GCA_947625075.1 uncultured Clostridia bacterium | reverse complement strand
GTATCTACTTCTGGTATTCTTGATGTTATTTCTTCTTCATTTACTCCTGTTATAAACTTTCTTAATGCTAAATCAAAATATTCTATAATTAATTTTTCAAAATCATCGTCATCTTCTTGACCTTCATAATGATAATCTTTATCTGATAAATCACTCTTATTATCATCATTTCCTTTATAGTCTGGAAGATTTGAATCTTCTGGAAGTTTTACTTTATCCTCATTATCTCTATCAGGAATATCATATTCATTATCACTTTCTGTTATTTCTGCTATATTTGTAATTTTTTTAGAAACTTGTGCTGTTTCTTTTACTTTACATCTTACCTGAATATCTTTATAATCTAATGTTCCTGCCCCATCAAATCCTTTTAATATGTTTTCCTCATTCTGTGCTTTTGATAAATATGTTGTTTTTATTGTTCTTCCTGTTTCATCACTACTATCTAGTGTCCATAAATATTCTTTATTTATTTCATCTTCTGGTAAAAATTCTAATTCTGGTGGTAAGTGATCTACTATTTCTTCTGCATATCCATCTACTTCACCTTCATTATAAATTCTTAATGTATATGTTACTTTATCTCCTACTTCTACTTTAACTGGTTCTTTTGTATGTTTATAACTTGCTGTATCTTCTCCTCTTAATAATGGAGAAACATCTACTACTGGTGCTCTATCATATACTCCGTCCGTACTTAAATCTTTATTATTAACTGAAGTAATAAACTTTCTTAAGGCTAAGTCAAAACTTTTTACATAAATTTTTTCAAAGTCATCATCATCTTGTTCACCTTCATAATAATAATCTGGATTTGTTAAATCGTCTGGATTTGTATCTTTTCCTTTATAATCTTCCATATTGTCTTTATTAACATCTGGACTATTAGTTGGTGCAGAATCAATATCATCACCATTTGTATTACTTTCTGTATCAAAATCATTACTAATCCATGCTGTATTTGTTAATATATTGCTATTTCCTAATCTAGCTTTATAATCAACTCTACATTCTACTTCTATTGTTTCATAATCTAAGTCTCCATCAAATGGTTTTAAATCTTTAGCTTGATTTTCTGCTGTATTTAAATCAAATATTATTCTATTTGTAGCTACATTATATCCAATTCTATATGTGTTTTTTGCTTTTCCATCTTTTCCTATTGATGTTACTGTTCCAGTTGTTAATAATACTAAACCTGTAGGTAGTTGATCTGTTATTTGACTAGCATATCCAGATTTTTCACCTTCATTATAAATTGTTATTTGATATGTTACTTTATCTCCTGTTTTTACAAGTAAGGGATCTTTTTTATGATTATAATCTGCTGTTGTACTTTCTTTATTTTCTAGATCAGTATCTATTATATTTGGATTTCTAGATGGAGTATTTAAATCTTTTAATAAAACATCATTTATTTTTGTTATATATTTTCTTAATGCTAAATCGAATATTTTATAAGTATTTTTAATTACAAATCCACTTTGTGCATTTCCTGTAATTTCTGTTTGATATTTTTCAGGTACATTTTTTTCATTTATAGTATAAACTATTGGTTGTCCAGCTTCTTTTGTAGGAAGTCCTGTAAATGTATGTTGCCAATTGTTACCCGAGTTTAATGTAACTTCACTTTTATAAGCTCCATTAGCTAATAATTCTACTACAATAGATTGTGGTCTTATATTTTTTATATTATTAGAGTCAATCCACTCTTTTCTAACCGTAACTTGTGTTTCCTCTGTTTTATGTGTATTAGTTATTATAAATCCATTAGTTTTGTCACCTGTAACTTCTGATGTATATCCATCAGGTATAGTTCCATCTTTTTCTCTTACTGAATATACTATTTCTTCTCCATCATGAGAACATTTTGCCAAGTTTGTAAATGTATATCTCCAGCTATTTCCTTCATTTAATTGTATTGTTTTACTTACGCTTCCATCTGCTAATAACTCTACATTTATTTCCTCTGGTCTTATTCCATCTTGGTCTCCATTGTCTGACCAAACCTTTTCAACTTGAATTTCAATTTCTAAAGGTGTATGAGTATTTTTAATAATAAATCCACTCTGTGCATTCCCAGTTGTTGAAGACTCATATCCATTTGGAACAGTTATTTCTCTAACAGTATAACTAATTACATTTCCATAATCATCATATTTTGGTAAATCTGTAAATGTATGTTGCCAGCTATTTTCTTCCTTAAGATCAAAAGTTTGAGATTGGACATTATTTGATAGTAATTCAACCTTTATACTTTCAGTTCTCATTCCATCTTGGTTATTAGCATCAATCCACTCTTTAGTAACTGGTACATTAACAAATTGTGGCTTTAAAGTTTGTTCATTATTATCACTGTATGATTCTTGTGTTTCATCAATAACAACAACTGGTTGATTTTGAGTAATAGAATTTTGTCCTGTTGACCAATAAGTAATATTTCTTTTATTTATTTTAGCTGATATTTCAATTTTAACTTTTGTATCTTTTTTTATAGAGTTTATAGGAACTTTAATATAAAAATTCTTTCCAACACTTAATCTTACTTTATCGCTTATACCATTTCCTGCTGCAACTAATTTTTGTTCATCTAAAATATCAAATTTAGACTGATCTATTCCGTCTGCTGTAATATTTACATTAAAATCATAATAATTATTGCCTGTAGCTGTTAGTTTATATGGTCCTATTAAGTAGTTTCCACCTTGAATTTCAGTTGTAACTCCTGATTTTTCAAATGTTAAAACTCCTGAAGTAGATGAATTTGAAGTGTAATCACTATGATTTTGAGGTTCCTCAATTAAATATTCATATAACTTATCTATTGGACATTCAGATTCGTCGTAACTATATTTTGTACATACATCCTCACTATCAAGTTGTAGATTTGATGTTGCTACATAAAATGTTTCTGTATCACTTGGTTGAAAATCATCGCTTTGATTTGTAATATACCAAATTGCTGCTTGTTGTATAACTTCTATTAAGTCTTTAAATTCTTTTTGTTTTTGAGCATCATCTCCTG
>CANQMY010000140.1 GCA_947625075.1 uncultured Clostridia bacterium | reverse complement strand
CAAAAGTTAACTGGATAGATAAAACAGCCCCAACAGCTGAAATTGTATATAGTACACAAGAAGAAACAGAAGAGCCAGTAACAGTTAGATTAGCAAATGAAAGTGAAAATATAATTATTACAAATAACAACATGGCAAGAAATTATACATTTACAGAAAACGGAACATTCACATTTGAATTTGAAGATGAAGCTGGAAATAAGGGAACTGCTATTGCAAAAGTTGACTGGATAAAATCACAAGACGATTCTAATGAGAATATATTAGGAGACGTTAATAAAGATGGAAAAGTAACTGTTACAGATCTTTTATTAATAAAAAGACATTTAGTAGCAGGAACGAACAAAGAATGGATTTTAAATGAAGAACAACAAAAAGCAGTAGATATTAATCAAGATAATAAAATAAACGCAACTGATTTATTATTAATGAAAAGATTAGTATTAGAGCAAATGAAAGAATAGTAATTTACAAAAAATTGATAAATAAAAATCAAATGGATAGGAGAAAAATATGAAAAATAATATAATGAGAATAAGTGTAATTAGTATAATATTAATTGCAATATTCACACTTAAGGCAAATGTGTTTGCAGCTAATGATAGTTATAAAACTAATTTAAGTGTAGATCATTCTCAAGTACAAAGAAATGAATATATTACTGTAACCATTTCCTTAAGTGATATTGCTATTGAAAGTGGTGAAAAAGGTATTGGCGCTTATACAGCTGGTATAGAATTTGATTCTTCAATATTTGAATTTTCATCTACAGAAGGAACAGATAATTGGGAAACACCATTTTATCAAGATAAATTGATTTTAGGTAATACTAATAATGGAAAAGTAGTAAAAACATCACAAAATATAGGTAAAATTATTTTTAAAGTAAAAGATAATGCTAAATTAGGAGAAACTATAATTAAGCTTACAAATTTTTCAGGATCAAATGCAAGTACTGATCTTTTAGCTGATGATACATCTGTGAAAGTAACAATTATAGATAAGAATGACGAAAATGAAAGTAACGGAAATCAAAATGAAAATGGTAGTGGAAATAACGAAACACAAAGTGGAAATGTAAGTCAAAATAACGGAAATCAAAATGGAAATAACAGTGAAAATAATGTAACACAGAATGGAAACATAAGCGAAAATAACGGAAATCAAAATGGAAATGGCAGTGGAAATAGTAATACAAATAATGAAGGCGAAAATGTAAATACTAATAATGCAAATCAAAACAATAGTGGAAATATTAATATAAATGATGCAAAAAAAGACGATATGAAAGAAGGTATATTACCACAATCAGGAGATAAAAATATGACATTACTTATATTAATTAGTACATTTGTTATAGTTGCAATATGTTTATTTATTAAAATTAAGCTAATAAATAAAAAAATAAAGAAAATTATATAAAACATAAATTCCTCCTTTTTAGGAGGAATTTTATTTTGTTTTCTTTTTACCCACTACAACAAACCTTCCATCAGTAGTATGATAAGAACAAGTAGATAAAGTAATTAATTGATCGTTATACTGTGCATTTATTCCTGTATCATATAAAGAAGCATTTTTAGCATTTTGAACAAAACTGTTATATTCTTGTTCATTTCCTGCATTTATAAAGTTATAATACCTAAAAACATTTTTATCTGATTGATAATATACTTTTGAATAAAAAGCAGCTAAAATTTCAAATTCTGAATCTTCAGTTGTTGTGGTAAAATTTATTATAGGATGTTCATAATAAAAATCAATTCTATTATATTTTAATAAATTTTGAAACATTGTACTATTTTTCATATTGTGACCATATATAAGTAGATTACTACTTGGAATATTCCAATCATAGTCCTTATCTAAAAAAATAGCTCCTGCTTTTGATTTTTCACCTTCATAATTATGATTCATATAAAAATCATTATCTTTTCCTTGTAGAACAGGATAATTTATATCTGTATTTGTAATTTCTATCCATCCAATAATATCATTATTTATCTTTTTTAATTCCTCAACTTTTTGCATTTTTTCAGTTTTTATTGGAACTATAGAATCATTATTTTCAGAAACTTTTTCTACTAAAATTGCTGTATTTTCATCAAGTTTAATTTCATTTAACAAACTACTTTGTTTTTTAGATTTATATATATCAAAAAAATATTTGATTATATAAATTGTAGAAAAAATTGAAATTATAATTAATATAAAATATATAAATTTTAAATACCTTTTTCTATTTTCATGTTTATTCATTTTGTCACCTAATTTATAGAGTAGCCTACATTAAAAAATGTAGGCATAGCTCTAAATTTTTATTTATATTAGATAAATAAAAGAAAAATTTAATATAAAGAACTTTAAATTTAAAACTCTTTTTTATTTAATAATGTTATACCTAAAACTGCTAATCCTAAAATACCAAGTGCTAATTCAATGTTACTATTGACACCAGTTTTTGGTGTTACGTCTTTTGGTACTTCTTGAGTATTAGGTACTTCTGGAGCTGGTTCCTCATAAGTTGGAGCATCAAAATTCATTTCTTCTCCAAATTCGTTACTAGAAAAAACGATATTATTTTCTGAGTCTGTAACAACTATTTTATTATCATTTACAAAAACTTTATTTGTAGAAGATTCAGTATTTACTAAATCAAAACCAGCAAGTTGATCATTTATTGCTAAATATACAACATTTTTGGTTTCTGTTGAAGATAAAGTACCATTCATAATTAATGTAGGAGTATTATCACCTGTAGTAATACCATTTCCCTTAGCAAACTCTAAACCGTTATTATCTGGAGTACCATTTTTATTTAGTACTAAATTTTTTACTTCAACAGTACCGGCATTAATTAATACTGCACCATATCCACAATTTGAGATAGTTACACCATCTAATGTTAAATGAGCACCATTATAGCTTTGAGCACCATATTTTTGAGCACCAGTTAATTTTAAATTTACTAAACTTACAGTAGTTCCTTCTAAACCAGCAGTTATAAGTGTTCCATTACTTCCAT
>CANQMY010000139.1 GCA_947625075.1 uncultured Clostridia bacterium | reverse complement strand
GGTCTTCGTATTGAACTTGATGAAATTACTGAAAAGTTGATTTCTTTAGGTTTTATTAAAAATGCTGTTTCTATTATAAGAAAAGTTAATAATATAGATGCAATTTGTAGCTATGTAATTTTAGATAATTCAATACATAGCGAAGATGAAATAAAAAAATTATTAGCTGAAAAACTCCCAAATTATATGGTTCCTAGTCATATTATATTTATGGACAAACTCCCAATTACTTTAAATGGAAAAATAGACACTAAAAATCTTCCTGAAGTAAAAGTAAAAGAAAACATTTTTATTAAAAGTTCTTCTAAAACAGAAAAACAATTAGAAAAAATTTGGACTAACGCCTTAGGATTAGAAAAAATATCTGCTACTTCTAATTTCTTTGAAATTGGTGGAGATTCTCTTGCATCTATTAGAATAGTATCTGATATCTATAGTACTCTACATATAAAAATAGAGATTAAAGATATCTTTGAAAATCCAACTATATGTAAGCTTGCTAAATATATAGAATCTATCAATCCTAAAGAAGAAAAAACAAAAAGAATAAATAAAACTTCTATTTCTTCAGATAAATTATATCCAATTACAGCTTCTCAAAGAGGTATATTTTACACAGTAAGTAAATCTGAGGATAATATATCATATAATACGCCTTTTGGAATTTTATTTAATGGTATTCCAGATATAAAAAAATTAGAAAATGCTATAAACAAAATTATAAATTCTAATCAAGCTTTTAGAACATATTTTGTAACTGAAAATAATGATGTATATCAAAAAGTTGCAGAAAAAATTGATTTCAAGTTAAAGGTTACAAATTATAAAAATGAAGATTTTATAAAACCTTTTGATTTAGGCACTCCTCCACTTATGCATATTGAATTAAATAAATTTCGGTGGAAAAGCTTTACTTCAGCTTGATATTCATCATATTATATGTGATGGTGTATCTATTGCAATTTTTATACAAGAACTATGCAAGTTATATAATGGAGATAACTTGCAGGAAAATAAATTAGATTTTATCGATTATGCTTTAAATGAAAAAATAGATGATAGTGATAAAGAATATTGGGTATCTCAATTTAAATCGGGAGTTCCATTACTTAACATGCCTACAGAATTTGAACGTACTAATCAAATTTCTGAAAGCGGAAAAAGTTTATATGATAAATTAGAAAATGGATCTAAAATATACGACTTTTGTAAAAAGCATAGTATTACTCCATATATGTTCTTACTATCATGTTATTACTGTATTCTTTATAAATATACTATGCAAGATGATATAGTTATTGGTTCTCCTACTGTTGGTAGAGATAATGATATTTATGAAAATGTAATTGGTATGTTTGTAAATACACTAGCCTTAAGACAAAATATTCAAGGCAGTCTTACTTTTGAGCATTTTGTAGATTTAGTAAAGGCAAACTGTGTAAATGCTTTTGCACATCAAAAATATCCTTTTGAAAATCTTATTAAAAATGTTGATATAATAAGAGATAATAGCAGAAGACCTCTGTTTGATGTTTTCTTTAGTTATGAAAGTGGCGGTCTTCCAGAATTAAATTTAAATGGTATAGAAACAGAATATGTTGTTTCAGAAAATAAAACATCAAAATTTGATTTTACTTTAGAAATAACACCTGATAAAGAAAATTTTAATATTCGTTTAGAATATGCTACTAAATTATTTAGCAAGAATTTTATGCTTACATTTCTTGATTGCTATAAAAATATTATAGATATTGTTTTAGAAAATCCTGATATACAAATTTCTAAAATAAATATGTTAAAGGATATACCTTATATATATCCAAAACTTGATATTCCAAGAGATGTATCAATTATCGATATGTTTGAAAAACAAGTAAAAAAGACTCCAAATAAAATTGCTCTTGTTTGCAAAGATGAAAAATATACATATAAAGATTTAGAAATTAAAGTTAATAAACTTGCAAATTATATAAAAACTCTTCCTGTTTATAAAAATGAAATTTGCAAAGCTAAATATAAGGTTATAGGAATCATGATGAACAGAAGATCTGAGCTTATAATTTCTATTTTAGCAACATTAAAAGTAGGTGCTGGATATTTGCCAATAGATCCTACTTATCCAGAGGATAGAATAAAATACATTATTGAAGATAGTGGAGTTAAACTCCTTCTTTCTGAAGAAGCTATAAAATCAAATTTTGGTATCAAAAAAATAAATGTAGATAATACTTCTTCTTTTGGAGAATATAAAGAATTTAATGAAAACATTTCACAAGATGATTTAGCATATTTAATTTATACTTCTGGTTCTACTGGAAAACCTAAGGGTGTTCTTGTTAAACAATTAGGTGTTATTAATTTTATATATGCTTGCCTAAAAGATATGCCTCTTCAAGGCAAAACTATTGTAAATATTACTACTATGTGCTTTGATATATTTGTCTTTGAAAGTCTGCTTCCTCTTTGTACTGGAATGAAGGTTGTTTTAGCAGATAATGATGAACAAAACAACCCTGTACTGTTAAATAAATTATGTTTGAAAAATAAAGTTCAAGTTATTCAGTCAACACCTTCTAAATTTAAGTTTCTTATGACTGATAATTTAGAATATTTAAAAAACTTAGAAGTAATTTCTCTAATTGGAGAAGCTTTCCCTCTTGAATTATTCAAGAAAATTAAAGAAGTTACAAATTCAAGAGTTTATAATATGTATGGTCCAACGGAAACTACTGTTGGTTCTACATTAAAAGAATTAGTTAATACTAAAGAAAATATTACAATTGGTATGCCTCTTGCAAATAATTCTGTTTATGTATTAGATAATGACTTAAATCCTGTTCCAGTAAATGTTCCTGGTAAATTATTTATTGGTGGTTTAGGTATGACTATGGGGTATATTAATAAACCTGAAATAACTGCCCAAAGGTATATTGATTATAATGGAGAGAAAATTTATGATACAGGAGATTTAGTAAAACTTCTTCCTAATGGAGAACTTGCGTGTTTAGGCAGAGTTGATTTTCAAG
>CANQMY010000138.1 GCA_947625075.1 uncultured Clostridia bacterium | reverse complement strand
TTAAGTAGATAACTTAACGACTTTTTATTATATTTTATTTTTTATTGTCAACAATATATTTATGATATTTTGTTGTTGTTTCATAGTTAGCTTGTACTTCCTCTTTCGTTAATCCTTTATTATATAATCTAGCTGTATAACACAATCCCTTTAAGTAGCACCAATTCGAATTTAAAGAAACAGTACCCCTACCAAGTTCAATTAATTTAATATTTTTAACAAGATTTAAAAATTCAGAATAGTAATCATTAGAAATACTAGTACTATCTAGTAGTTTTCCATCAAGATATATCGCTTCTGCAATTCTACCTGAAGTCTCTGACTCAAATGTTATTGTTAAATATCTATCAATATTCATAAAATCTTTTATTACAAAAATTTGATTATGAGGATTGTTAACATCTCCCCATTTACTATCTGCTACACCATGTAGATTCAAATTAAACCAAAAGTAATTTGTTTCTACTGTATCATATGCGAATCTTATGTCAGACTGATTCAAATATTCACCATCCCACATAGATAAGAAAACACAAGGACTTCTTCCATTATCATATGTAGCACTCTCAACTCCTGTAATCTTGCCATAAAACTCAAATGTTAATCCTTCTGTAAAATCAAAACCATTTTTATTATATATCTCTATATAATTATTTCCATTAAAGTTAAATGCCCCTGTTTCTTCATCTATATATTCACTTATATTTTCTGATTTTTGTCTATCATATCCGCTATTATATTCTGCTACATTTTTTCCTTTTTGTTCTTCGTATGCTTTTTTTCTTTCTTCTACTGTGCCATATTTTTCATTATCATAGTAATATAATGTTGCATTTTTTCCCCAACTAGCTTTATCTAGTCCCACATTTGCTGAATCTAAATTAAATAGTGGATTGTCTACTGCTATTGTTGATTTATAGTCAAAATTATTATAACTTTCATCTTCTAATTGTATTATTTCTCCTGTTTCATAGTTCACTATCCAATTATATTTAGTTTCTCCATAATCTTCTAATATTGTTCCTTTTTCTAAATAATTCCAACCTGTTCCGTATGTTTTATTTTCTGATTTCTCTACTATTATATCCCATATACTACTATTTTCTAAATTTCTATCTACTAAACTTTTTCCCAATTTTTCTGAACTTACATTTCCCATATATTTATCTAGTTGGACTGATAATATATTTTGTTCTAAATATTCTCTTTCACTTGCTATTTGATATTCTTTTGTTGCTTTTTTTGCTTTACTAAATATTCCATTTTCAGATATCGCTATATTTAATGTTACTCCTGCTAATATTAATAATATTACGATTGTAACTACCAAAGATACAAGCGTTATTCCTTTGTTTTTCATTATCTTTTGCATTTTAACCCTCCATTTTATCATTAAGCACATTACTTAATGATAAAAAATTCTACATCAAATATATAGTGAAATTATATAGACTTTGCGGGTATTAAAATATAAAAAAATAGTTCAAGTCAATGCAATTCTGTAAATGATAAAAATATAATTAAAAAAAATCAAATTATTGATTTTTTTATTTTTTTGTGATACATTATGAATAGTTAAAATGTCGTTAAGTAATGTGCTTTACGATATTTTTAAAAATAATTTTATTTGATTTTTAATATAAAAATAATAAAAAGTGTTCTCGTTATGAGTACACTTTTTTCCATATAATAATATCTTTTACAAGTTAATTAAGATTTGCTGTTATCTTCATCATAAGCTAACCTCGTATCATAATTTAGCTTAATTTCTTCGGCGCTAAGTGGTCTTGTATAGAAACGGAGATTTTTCAAAGACATTTTACCATATTTATAAGCATTATCAGCCACTTCACTAAAATAATTACGATACATACCTATATCAAAGGTATCCGTTTTACCCATATATTCTTCTTTAAAAGCAGCCCACTGATTTATATTTAAATATGAATATATATTTTCTTTTCCATTTATATAAATTGAAAGTTTATAACCAGTATACTCTTTGCTGTTCACATCAATTCTGTTACCTTTTTCAGATAAATCAAGAACCAAACTAAAGATAGTAGGCTCGCCCTGTTTAATTTTATATGGTATGTTAGTATTCATACCATAAATATTATGTGACCATTCCGAATAAATGTCATTGCTCCCTGCTATCTTGGCAGTAACATGTCCCGAGCCACCGTTCAACTACCAAAGGTGATTGTTTGCCCTTAACTAATGGTTCAATCGAAAATAGTGGACATCCATTTGGTTCAATTCTATCATAACTATCATTATCAAAATCTAAAAAAGACCCATTACATATACCTGAAAACTCAAAGGTAAATCCATTATTGTATAAATCATTTAACGCTGTATTACTTTTTATAGATATATAGTCATCTTTACCATCAAATAAAAATCCTTCACTATTAAATCCGCTATTAGTTCCTAAATCTCCGTCATCAAAATTATGTAGTGTTACATTATCTCCTAGTGCTTTTTCTATTTCTTCTTTAGTCCAACTTTCTCCTTCTCCTTTTTTATCCATCATTGCTGTATCTATATTTATTACCAATCCGTCTTTTACTGCAACTGAATCTCCTAACGACATTGATGCATATTTTTCATTTAATTGCTTTACTTCTCCTGTTTCATAGTTTATTACCCAATTATTTTTTGCATTACTTCCATTTGGTAATACATCACCTTGTTTTACAAAATACCATCCATCTCCATATGTATTTTCTTCATCTTGTATCATATGCCAATCTGGGTTTGATACATCTTTTTTTGATAGTTTTTCTCCTATCTTATCTGCTTCATTATTAGTTATATTATAATTTAAAACAGATAAACTTAATGTTTCTTTTTCTGATGCCGTATCATAACTTTTTACTGCTTTTTTTGCTTTATTAAATATTCCATTATCAGATATTGCTATATTTAATGTTACCCCTGCTAATATTAACATAATTACAATTGTTACGACTAGCGCAACTAATGTTATTCCTTTGTTTCTTTTCATTTTCTTCTCCTAAAATATTATTTATTGATTATCATTAAGTATATTGCTTAA
>CANQMY010000137.1 GCA_947625075.1 uncultured Clostridia bacterium | reverse complement strand
AAAACAAAGGAATTACACTTGTAGCTTTGGTAGTAACCATAATAATATTATTAATATTAGCAGGGGTAACATTAAATATAGCATTATCAGAAAATGGAATATTTGAAAAGACAAAAGAAGCGGTAGAAAAATATAAAAAAGCAGAAGAAGATGAAGAAAATGCAATAGACAAGATAGCAGACATATTAGAAAATATAACTATAGATTATAATGATTATGTAGGGTGTTATGTAGAAGGATATAAACCAGAAATAAAAACAGATAAGAATCCATGTATAATAGAACAGACTACTTCAGGGTATAAAAATAATGGAGAAAGTCAAAAGTTTACAACAGAAACAGAAATGAAATGGAGAATATGGGATTATGATGAAAATAAAGGGATAATTAGATTAATATCAGAAAAACCAACAAATGAATTATTAACATTACAAGGAGTAGCAGGATATAATAATGGAGTTTGGGCAATGAATGAAATATGTAAAAAATGTTATTCAAATAATGAAGATGGAGTGACAGTAACAAATCTGAAAAGAAGTGATATACAAAAGGTAAGTAATTATGATTATACAAAATATAAACATAAGGATGAAGGTACTGAAGCTGAAGAAGTTATAGATGACAGCAGTGAAACTGATGAAGATTTTGTATATTTTGGAGAGTCAAAGACCTATGGAGATAATAATAAATATCCAGAAATATGGATGAATAATGATTCTAATTGGCAGTATGAATATAATGAAGAAACTGGAACAAAAAGAGAAAAAGATAAAGAATGTACAATATGGGAGAAAATTGAAAATGATGAAGGAAAAATGAGTAATAATTTTATTGGTGGTACTTCATCTACTGAATTTAAACAATCATTTTATGTGCATAATTATAAAAAAGAAGAATTTAAAAATGAAAAATACTATAATTTGATTTTTGAATGTTTTGATGAAAACACAAAAAACTATTGGCTTGCAAGTAGAGTAGTAGTTTTATATCATGATGATTGTGCTTTTGGTTTTGGTAATATAGGAGATGATAATATTTCATGTAGATTAGGTGCAGACGGAGTATTTCGATCAATGGGAACTACGAGGATTAATTCAGATGCATTAAGACCTATTGTTTCCATTGACTTGAAGAAAAGTGGTTGTACTATAACTAAAGAAGATAAAGATGATAATGTTACATTTAAGTTAAGTTGGGATAAGTAAAATAAGAGTTAAGAAATTAATTTTTAAATACTAAAAATAAAATTTATTAATGATAAAACTTAATAAAAATAAAACTGTTAAAAATATATCATAGTAAATAGGTAAAATCAATATAATAAACATAAAAAAGTATGAATAAATTGTAAAAAAATAAAAGAATAAATCTTTAAAAATACTTAATATAAGTGAATTTTAAGATTTATTCTTTTTTTATTAAGTTTTATCATTAATAAAAATTAACATAACAAAATGGAGGAAAAACAAATGATTAGAAAAATGAATAAACAATATAAAGAAAAAGGGATTACACTTGCAGCTTTAGTAGTTACAGTAATAATTTTATTAATATTAGCAGGGGTAACATTAAATATAGCATTATCAGAAAATGGAATATTTAGTAAAGCAAAGAAAGCAACAAAGGAATATCAAATAGCAAGTGAAAGAGAGTATTTAGAACAAAATGTATTATCAGTACAATTAGATAAATATATGGGAAATGTAAGTTCAGAAAAATTGGGAAAAGAACTAAATACGAGAAATTTAAACAATACATCAAATTGGCATATAATAAAAGTAAATGAAAAAAGTTATGAAATGGGATGGAATTATGTAGAAAAAGGAACAGAGTTAGAAGGCTATGGAAATGCAAAAAATAGTTGGCTAATAAATTATGAAACAGGAGAAGTAATAGAACTAGAAGAAGATAACTATATATCATTATCAGCAGGAGATATGTTAGCAGTAAAAGATAGTTTAATAATAAATGTAGATTCATCAATAATAGATGAAAATATAAAAAACGATGAAATATCGCTAGAAAAACAATTAGGTGAAAATATAGATTTAGTAGATTTTAATTATAATGAAAATAGCGGTTTAACCAATAAATCATTTAAATTTGATGGAGAAGATGATTATATAAAAATATCATATAATGATCAAAAGAAAAAAGAAGAATTTATAAATCAAGGTTTCACATTTGAATTTTATGGAAATGCTACTTTAGGAAATAAATATAAATATGAGAATGGTGAAAAAACTGAATATGTTGGAAATTCAAATCCTGGTGGATTCTGTTGGTGCAATGGAGAAGATAGTTCACATTCTATTTTTCACTTTAATTTCGCTAGGACTAATAGCAATAAGCTTAGCGTTAGCTGGAGTAGTGGGGGTATTCCATATAAAAATATTCCAATTGGTACTAAGATTGATTCTAACGAAACGAAATATTGGCAAGTTGGTAAAGAAGTTTTAGATGGCAAGTTGCAAGATTTAGGATGGAACAATTATGCGAATAATATTCCAATTAATAGTAATAGCGATGAACCTTTTTATTTAACAATTACATTTAATCCAAAGATTGTAGGAAAGTACGATTCTCATGATATATGTGAACAAAAATTGTATTTAAATGGAAAATTGATAGATACAGGATATTACTATTATGATGATTGGGATGATTTGAGAAATCATTTGGATGAACTTAATTATTTTTATATTTGTAAATCTTCTATGAATGGTGATGGAATTTGGGGGTTCATGAAAATGGATTGTTATGCTCTAAGATTATATAGTAGAGTATTATCAGAAGAAGAAGTAAATAAGAATTATGAAAAATCAGTAGAATATCATTCTTTATTAGAAAAGTAATTGTAAAAATTTTAAATAGAGATATATGAGAATTTGATTGATGAAATTTAATAAATACGAAGATTATAAAAATATCGTCAAGTAGATAGCTTAACGACTGAAAAACCCTATGCATTTTTTGAGAGTATCGTAAAGTTTGTGTAAACTTTAAACTTCTTATGATATTAAACATAAATATGAAAAAATTTATTTATGTTTTTTACTAAAATTAATATAATCGACAAATTTCCATTTGTCAAGGTA
>CANQMY010000136.1 GCA_947625075.1 uncultured Clostridia bacterium | reverse complement strand
CTTTTCTCATCATAAAAACCTCCTAATAAAAGATTACTTTTCTATTAGGAGGTTTTTACTATAACATTAATTAAATATTAAATACCATATTTAATTACCATATAAACAATGAACTATTAAAATTAAATTCTGTATTTGTATCTATTTTTGTCTTATTTGATAAAGAAGATATAGAAATATATTTAAAGTATTTATCACACTGTTTAGATTTTTTAGGTTTTATAATTTGTTTAATCTTATCTCCCACAACAATTAATCCTATCCCTGCTTCTTTAAATTCATCCAAATCAATATTTTTTTGATATTGCTCTAAAATAGCTAAATATGAATAATCTGAAAAACGTAAATATCTCTTAGCTTGTAATATTCCATTTTTCCAATCTTTTAACTTAACCTCGATAGAAATATTAGTTCCTATATTTTGTAATTCTAAATCTTTTAGTATTTCTATCTTATCTTTCTCAAATTCTACTATATTCTTTTCTTTTAATTCATATATATACTTGCAAATATTTTTCTTAGTCATTGAAACATTTTGGGTAATTTCTTCTATATTTTTAATTTTCTTTCTACTAATGTAATCATACATTTTTAAAGTATAGTAATCGGTTATCCAGTTATCTTGTTTTAATAATTCTGAACATATCATTATATCTGGAATTCCTATTCCCATTCTTATTTCATTACCATATATAATTTTTTTACTTTTAATATAATCATTTAATATATTTACTAAATCTTTTTCTTTCATAATTATTTACTCCAAATCTTTTATTAAATCTGGTACTATCTTCTGTAGCTTTTTTAAGTATTCCCAATCATTTGTTTTAAATACTGGGCTTAGTTTTTGATAATAAGTAATTGCATTCTCAATGTATTGAATCATATAATCTATTCTTTCTTTTTTTTCTAATTTTCTTATGTTTTCAATTTCTTTATTTCTATTATATAAAAAATGTAATCTGCAATTTTTTTCTTGTAAAATTTCTTCTATTTTTTTACCTTTACAATATGGACAATTACATTTCAAAGCATCTCCAATATTGCTATCAAATATACCTACTAATTTAGATGGATCTTTTCTAGAAATAGAAATAACCTTTAATAGTTCTGGTATATAATATGTAACATACATATTATATGGATTATTTCTTTCTGAATATAATTCCTCATAGTAACTTTCAAATCTTGACGCTCCACTTTCAAAAGCATATAACCCAAGCGATAATAATACTAATCCAAATGCAGAATTTATTCTTCCTGCAATTACTGGTTTATTTGAAAACTTTTGTAATTTCAATAATGTAAGCATGTAATTATATATCTCTGATATATTTGAATTATAATCAATAGTATCAACATAAATAATATACATGTCTGCTGGTAAAGATGTCAAAACATTTAATAAATATTCTCTCTCGCTAGCCGTCGTTAAAATATCTTTTTTTACGCAGACTCCCATTACTAATTTTTTGTTAATTTTGTTTTGGATTAAGTAGTCTTTAGTTTCCTTTAATAGTTTTACATCTAGTGTAAACCATGTATCTAAAGAATCTCCTTTTATGCTTACAAAATTTGAATTGTTACTAGCATGAAATGGGGCTAAAATATAATTACTATTATATTTTAATTGTTCTTCCACAACGTTTTTTACATATTCTCTTTTTTTGTCAATACTCTCAAAATCTCTTATTTCATATTTATCATAACCACTAGGTGCATAAGATAATTCACTTAATCCTTTATTATCAGAAAATGTATCATATGTCAACCTTATAGTAGCTGGATCAAAAAAATAATTAATATTATTTAACTCAAGTTGTTTTAATAGATTTTTTTGATTTGTCTGTAAATTTATTGGAAAAATGGCATTTTCTATTTTATTTCCATCTAAATAAAATTCTTTCATTATTGTATTTTCATTATACAACCTTAAATAAAAACTTGGTTGAAGAACTTCATTTTTTTGTTCTAATATATTATTAGTATTTAACAAATGTTTTATTTTTTTTATATTATCTGGTCTTTTATACACATCTTTTTCAAGTAAATTTATAATAAGATTATCTATGTAATTAGGTATTTCTGGCATATATTGTAATATTGAAATAGGTTTTTCATTTAATATTTTATAAAATAATTCATTTATATTACTAAAATTATATGGAAATTTTTTTGATAATAATTCAAATAATATAACTCCTAAACTGTAGTAATCTGAACGATAATCTATATGCTTACTATCTACTAACTGCTCTGGTGACATATAAATTGGACTTCCAATTGCCTCTCCTGTTGATGTAATAGATGTAAAGTCTATAATTTTTGACAATCCATAATCTAACACCTTAATATTTTTATTTTCATCTATAAAGATATTTTGTGGCTTTAAATCTCTATGTATAATATTATTTTTATGAATACAATCTAAAGCATCAAGAATTTGATTTACTATCTCTATTGCATCGTCCAAGGATATTGTATTTTCTTTAAGATATTCACTTAATTCAATTCCTTTAGCTTGTTCCATAATAACATATATATATTTTTGATTATTATTCTCAAAACTACCATCATTAATATAATTAATTGTATTTTTATGTTTAACTCTTCTTAAAGCTTCTATTTCATTTCTTATCCTATTGTTTTCTCCGTGTACATTATATTCTGTCAAAACATATTCTAAATTAAAAATTTTCATTGCATATTCATTTGAATCTTTTTTACATATATAAACAGTACCAAATTGTCCTTTTCCAACATACTTGATAATCTCATATCCATCTATTATTAATCCTTCCATTATATACTTTCACCTCTTTTCTTTTAACTCATTAAAATTTTATTTTAGTCTTGTTCACAAATAAAAGATTATTTTAATAAAAAATATTTATTTTAAATTTTGGTGTCCCCGAGTGGACTCGAACCACCGCTGGACCGGCCTTAGGAGGGCCGCGCTCTATCCAAACTGAGCTACGAGGACATATATATACAACTTAGATAGACAACCACCTTTTTGCGACTATTTTTGTCTATTATATCAAAACATATTCGTTTTTTCTTAAATTAACTCGTTTTTTTCAAAATCGATTTAATTTTT
>CANQMY010000135.1 GCA_947625075.1 uncultured Clostridia bacterium | reverse complement strand
GAGCAATAGATATAGGAGTATCATATCAACCATTATATGCAGCAGAATCAGGATTAGTAGTTACAGCTGGAGTAGTATCAGGATATGGTAACTTTATAATGATATGGCACAGTGCCAGAGGACAGCTATATACAGCTTATGGACACTTATCTCAAATATATGTATCAGTCGGACAAACAGTAACTAGGGGACAACAAATTGGTGTTACTGGAAATACAGGTATTACAACAGGACCACACTTACATTTTGAAGTAAGAGTGGGAGGAAGTAGCTCAGGATGTAGAGTAGATCCATTAAACTATGTTGTTATATATTAATATATAAAGTTAATTATTTAAGGGCACAAAAAAGAATAGTGCCCTTAAATTTAAGTAAGAATGAAATAAAAAAAATATAATATATTTAATATTATAAATATTTATAAAACGTATAGTAGAAAGAAAGGAGAAATAGTGATAAAAAACAATCTTAATAAAAAACTTACATGTATTATTTTGTTATTATTAGTTATTTTTCTTTTTATACATTCTACTTTTGCAGATGAAGAAAATATATTAAATGATATAAGTAATGAAACAAATACAATGGAAAACAATGTTTCTAACAGTCAAGTTCTTACATTACAAGAACAAAGAAAACAAGTACAAGAAAACTTAGAAAAATCAAAGGAAAAACTTGAATATGTGGAAGATGAATTAACAGGAACTCTTTTACAAATTCAAACATTGGAAGAAAAAATAAATGAACAACAAATAAAATTAGATGAAATAAATGTTAATTATGAAGATTTACAAAAACAAGTAAATGAAACACAAAGTAAGCTAGATAGAATTCAAGAAGAATATGATAAAAAAGATCAAATGCTTAGAAAAAGGTTAGTTGCGTTATATAAAAGTGGAACTATGACATATCTTGATGTTTTATTTAATTCAAAAAATATAATTGATTTTATATCTAGATTTTATGTAATTCAAAAAATAGCACAATATGATTATAAATCTATTAATGAATTAGATAAGCAAAAGAAAGAGATAGAAAAGATTTCAAATGAATTAAAAGAGAAGAAAGCAGATATGAAAATTGTTAAAGCACAAGCAGAAGAACAGACAGTTGTTTTAACAAATACAAAAACAATAGTAGAAAATCATAAATTAAGTTTGACAGATAGTGAACAAAAATTAAAATCGGAAATAGATGCATATGTTAAACAGCAAGAAGAATTAGAAAATTTAATTCAATATGCTATATATGGTTCAACTTATGAATTACAATATACTGGTGGAATAATGATATGGCCTACACTAAATACTTCATATATAACATCATCTTATGGAACAAGGCTTCATCCTATACAAGGAATAATTAAAAATCATGATGGTATAGATATAGGTGGAAGTATGGGAGATCCAGTATATGCCGCCCAAGATGGAATAATCATATATTCTTCATTTAATAATGGCGGATATGGAAATATGATTATGATAGATCATGGACTTAGTGAAAAAGGTATTAAAGTTGTAACTTTATATGGACATGGAAGTAAATTGATAAAAAATGTTGGAGATACTGTAAAACAAGGAGATATAATAATGGAAGTTGGTTCAACAGGAAATTCAACAGGACCTCATCTTCATTTTGAAGTAAGAGAAAACGGATTAGCAGTAGACCCTAAAAATTATTTATCTAATTAAAAGTTAAGTATTCTGGGAGAAGAAAGGAGAAATGATTAAGTAAAATTAATCATATAAAAAGAATGAAAGCAAAACAAAAATTAAAAATTTTTATGACAATGATAATTACAGCATTAGTAACTTTTTTAATTACTATACTTTGGATATATGGTGGCACAGGAAAAATTAATTCATCAACATCATTTTTAGGATCAGCATTTAAGTCTGATAAATTATCTACTAAATTAGATTTAATAAAAGAAAAAATAAGTTCTGATTTTATTGGAGAAATTGATGAGAATAAAATAGTTGAATCTGCTATTAAAGGATATGTATCTGGGCTAGGTGATAAATATAGTGAGTATTTTTCACCAGAAGAAATGGAAGAATATTATTCTGATACAGTTGGAGAGTATGTTGGTATAGGAGTTTATATCACTTTAGATACGGAAAAAAATGAAATTGTAATCTATGATACAATAGATAATTCGCCAGCACGAGAGGCAGGACTTAAAAGTGGAGATATAATAATTGAAGTTGATGGAAAAGCTTGTAATGGAGATGACTATGACAATATAACAGATAGCATAAAAGGAAAAATTGGAACTAAAGTAAAGATTAAAGTAAAAAGAATTGATAATAATAAAGAGCAAACATTAGATTTTGAAATAGAAAGAAAAAATGTTGAGATAATTAGAGTAACATCACAAATATTAGAAAATAATATTGGATATATTTATATATCAAGCTTTGATGGTACAAAAGTTTCTGATCAATTTGAAGCAGAATATGATAAATTAGTTTCTAAAGGAATTAAAGCATTAATAATTGATATTCGTACAAATGGAGGAGGAATAGTAGATGAGGCATTAGAAATTGCAGATTTGTTAACGGAAAAAGATGAGGTACTTTTAATAGAAAAAGATAAAAAAGGAAATGAACAAACTACAAAGTCAAAGAGAGATAAAAAGATTACTATGAATACTATTTTATTAACAAATGAATATTCTGCAAGTGCTTCAGAAATTTTAGCAGGAATTATAAAAGATTTAGTAAGTAATGCAAAGATAGTAGGAAATACAACTTATGGTAAAGGAGTAATACAGTCATTATATCAATTATCTGATGGAAGTGGTTTAAAACTTACAACAGAACAGTATTTTACTCCAAAACATAATGAAATAAATGGTAAAGGAATTAAACCTGATATAGTAGTAGATGATTATACTTTTACAGGTGAACTTGATTTACAAAATGATACTCAATTAAAAAAAGCAATTGAAATATTGAAAAAATA
The DNA here is from genome assembly GCA_947625075.1 of uncultured Clostridia bacterium. Lineage (GTDB taxonomy): Bacteria > Bacillota > Clostridia > TANB77 > CAG-508 > CAG-793. The sequence goes on along the minus strand of CANQMY010000135.1, from coordinate 189 downwards.
GTCGCTATTTAAAGCGACTACTTTTTATTGTTTGGTGGTCTGAAGTGGAATTGAACCACTGACACGGAGATTTTCAGTCTCCTGCTCTACCAACTGAGCTATCAGACCATAATAATAAAATCTACAAATAAAAAAAATGGCGACCCGAAACGGGCTCGAACCGTCGACCTCTAGCGTGACAGGCTAGCG
>CANQMY010000134.1 GCA_947625075.1 uncultured Clostridia bacterium | reverse complement strand
AATGAAATGTCTCCACAAGAACAAGTAATATATCTTGCTGAAGCAGAAAAAATGTTTGATGCATTTGATAAAATACCTGAATCAGTTTGGGAAGAAGAACATGATAAATATAATGAAGTTTTAGAAAAGTATCGAGATATAAAAGTAATGAGATGGAATGAATCAAGAGAATATGAACTTTCAAAAAATGTGAAAAAAGTAAGACCTAGAGAAATAAAAATTGATATTTAGAATTGTATGTCAAAATGTTTGAAAAATGGCATACAATTTTTTTATGTATAAAAAATTTATTAAATGAAAAAATAAAAATATGAAAATTAATAGTAAATTAAATAGAAAACAAAAATTTAAAATAATAATATTAGGAATTATAACCGGTTTTTTAAGTGGATTATTTGCATCTGGTGGAGGTATGATTGCAGTACCGGGATTAGTTTATTTTGTACATTCGGGAGAAAAAGAAGCAAGAGCAATTGCAATATTTTGTATTTTACCAATGGTACTTACTAGCATGATATTTTATAATAGAGCAGGAAATATAGATTTTAAAATGGGAATACTTTGTGGAATAGGAGGATTAGTAGGAGGCTGGATAGGAGCGAAAATTTTAAATAAAATTAATGATAAATATTTATCATTGATTTTTATTATTTTTTTAATTTATGCAGCTATTCTTACATTTGTTAAATGAGAGAAATATTAGTTGGTATAATTTCTGGAATTGTAAGTGGTTTAGGTATGGGCGGAGGAACTATACTTATTACATTTTTAACTAGTTTTTTGGGAGTAAATCAAATTATAGCACAATCAAGTAATATAATTTTCTTTGTACCGACATCAATTATTGCATCTGTAATAAATATAAAAAATAAAATTTTAAGATGGGACATCTCTATTCCATTAGTAATATCAGGAATAATAGGTGCAATGATTGGATCAATTACTGCAAATAATATAAATGTAGTTATTTTAAAAAAAGCATTTGCAATTTTTTTAATATTTATTGCTGTTTATCAAATAATTTGTTGGTATAGAAAATATATAAAAAAGACATAATATTTTTAGGAGGTAAAATATATGAAATTTGTTAAAGGAATGATAACAGGAATGGTTTTAACTACAGGAGCAGCGATTGTATGTGCAGAATGTATGATGGGACCTAACAAAATGATGAAACAAGGTAAAAAAATGATGAAAAAAATGGGATTAATATAATTAAAGATAATAAAAAAACATCTTTTTATTAAATGAAAAAGGTGTTTTTTTTATTTTTATATTTAAATTAATAATTATTTATGATAAAATATATAAATAATTATTGAAAGGAGAAATGTATAAAATATAATTAAAATGGTTATATTTTATATAGATAATTTTAATGAAGAAAAACATAAATATTAACAAAATTAAGGAGAGAAAATTAAACGAAGAAGAAGTAAAACAAAATGAAGAAGAATCTAAAAGAAAAAAAATGTTAATGTATACACTACCAATTATTATTTTTGTAATTATAGGAGTTATATATATATCAACAAATATTCATTATTTATTAATTCCTTTTGCAATAGTATTTTTAATATTTTTATTTGGTTGGGATGCTAATCAAAGAACATGTACTGAATGTAAAAAATGGAATTCTTTAATATGGATTGATAATAAAATAATTGTAAGAAAAATTGAAAAGCAAAAGAAGAATTTTTTAGGAAAAGAAAAAGTAAAAAATGTAAGAGAAAAGGTATCTATTTCCACAGGAAAGTGTAAAAACTGTGGAAAAGAAATTACTTTTGAAAAAAGTAGAAAAATTTAAATTAATAATTTTTATAAGTTATAATCTCCAATTAGTATGAATATAAATTAGTTGGAGGTATTTTTTATGTTTATGGTTTTTAGCAAAGAAAAAATATTTTCATACTTAATATCTTTAAGTACTGTTGTATTACTGTTTGTAATATCATTTGCTGTAACTAAAAAAAATGACGAAATAATAAAAACATCTGCTAATTTAGTAAAAGATAATATGGTAGAAAATGTTACAAATAATGATATTTTAGAAGATAATGCAGTTGAAGATGAAAAAAATAAAAATTAATTTTATTTATAAAAAATGGAAATATTACAAAAAAATTACAAAAATAATATAAATTTAACTTTTTATGTTTACAAAATTAAAAAAATGTAGTATAATAAAAAATAGCTTATAAAAACGTAGAAATATACACAAGAGCAAATTTGAAGGAGGAAAACGAATTGGAAACAAGTATTTTAGAGAATAACAGTTTAGTTTTAGTAGGAAAAATAACAGATGAAAAAAAATTTAGTCATGAGATATATGGAGAAAAATTTTATTCATTTAATCTAAGTGTACCAAGATTAAGTGGAAATGCAGACATTATACCAATTACTATATCAGAAAGATTATTTAAAGAGGAAGAATTAGTTGTTGATAAAAAGGTAAAAGTAAAAGGACAATTTAGATCTTATAATAGCTATGAAAAAGAAAAAAATAGACTAATTTTAACTGTTTTTGCGAAAGATATTGAATTTTTAGAAAATCAAGAAGAAGAAGTAATAGCAAGTAAAGAATTTTTATCAAATGAAGTAGTATTAGTAGGATATATTTGTAAAGCTCCTATTTATAGACAAACTCCATTTGGAAGAGAAATAGCAGATATCCTTCTAGCGGTAAATAGAGCTTATAATAAATCAGATTATATACCATGTATAGCTTGGGGAAGAAATGCAAGATTTTGTTCAAAAATGGAAGTTGGAACAGAAGTAAGAATAATAGGAAGAGTACAATCAAGAAATTACGAAAAGAAACATGAAGATGGAACTATAGAACCAAGAATAGCTTATGAAGTTTCAATTGCAAGTTTAGAGTTAGTAAATCAAGATGAAAATCAAAACAATGAAATGCCTGAAGATAATCAAGAAGAAGCATAAATAATTTATAAAAAAATAAAGGAATAAATCTTATAAAAATGCTTAATATAAGCGAATTATAAGATTTATTCTTTTTTTATTTTAGTTTTATACTTAATAAAATTTAACATAAAAAAGAAAAAAATCATTTGTTGAAAAAAATATAAAACTATGATAAATTATATTTAGTATTTATCTATAAACTTTAAAAGAGAGGTATATTAAGTGCAAAGTTCAATAGATGTAGAATCTTTTGCAAATGTTATGGAAGTTGCAAGAGATGAAAATTATAGAGAAT
>CANQMY010000133.1 GCA_947625075.1 uncultured Clostridia bacterium | reverse complement strand
AGTTTCATTGCTTCTTTTACTTTAGTCATCGTTTCCTTAGCTATTTTTCTTGCATTAGCTGTTCCGGTCATTAGTATATCCATAACCTCTTCTGGTTTTTCTTCAAAATATTTTCTTTTTTCTCTTATTGGTTCTAATGTTTTATTTATATTTTCTATTAACTGTTTTTTACATGCAACACATCCTCTCTTACCACCTTTACATTCTTCACACACATTTTTGCATGTATTTTCATCACTAAATAATTTATGATAATAATAAACCATACATATATCAGGATTTCCCGGATCATCTTTTTTTATTCTTGCTGGATCTGTCAATGCTGACATTACTTTTTCTGTAATTGTCTGCAAATCATCTGATAAGTATAATGCATTTCCTAAAGATTTTCCCATTTTTTCATTTCCATCTAATCCTTTTATTCTTCCTGCAGAACTCATTACTGCAACAGGTTCTCTTAAAGTTTCTCCATAAATTGAATTAAATTTCCTTACTATTTCTCTACATTGTTCTATCAATGGAAGTTGATCTTCTCCAACAGGAACATAACTTGCATCAAATGCTGTTATATCTGCTGCTTGACTTACAGGATATCCTAAAAAACCATATGTAACACTTTCACCAAATAAATCTTTTTTTTGAGCAATTTCTGTTTTTACTGTTGGATTTCTTTGAAGTCTTGCTATTGTTACTAGGTTTGAATAAAATACTGTAAGTTCAGCAATTTCTGGTATCTGAGATTGTAAAAGTATAGTTGTTTTATTTGGATCTATTCCTACAGACAAATAATCCATAACAATTTGTGACACATTTTGTTTTACTTTATCTGGATTATTAAAATTATCTGTTAATGCTTGAACATCTGCTACTTCAATATAAGTTTCAAATTTATCTTGTAAAGCTACTCTTGATTTCAAAGATCCAAAAAAGTGTCCTATATGCAATCTTCCGGTTGGTCTATCTCCTGTAAGAATTTTAAGAGATTTATTAGGCTTTACATCTTCTAATTTTATTTTTTCATCTTCTACATTTTGGTAATAATCCATTGTTGCTCTCCTTTCTTTTTATAATTATTAAACTATTTCTTCTGCTGTTAATTTTATTAATAAATCTATATTATCATCTTCTGCTGCTTTATTTTTGGTTATTTTTCCACATTTATCACATTTATAAACTATAACATACCCCTTCTTAGAACTTAATTCAACCTTTATTGGTTTTAAAATTCCGTGGCATTTTTCTTGTCTATCACCTGGCATTTTATCTACATGCTTTGAGCACAAACATTTAGTGCAATGATCTCTTGATGTATATCCAAGTTTTTCAACCTTAGTTCCACAATTTTCACAAATAAATTCTTCATCATTTTTCGTAAATTGTTTCATTTCTTTTCCTTAACTTTATTTTTTATTTTTCTAATAAATATCCATTTATACTATAATTATTAACTTCATTTGTTAATTCATTATAATTAATTGAAATATAATCTATTATTATCTTTCTATTATTATCAATAACTATTTCATTCATGTCATCAAAATATTTATCTAATGAATCTCCTAATTCTATATATTTTTTTACAATATTTAAAATATTTACATCAATTGTTTTTTCTGTATCATATATGTCAAACGTAACATTATTAAATGTTTGATTTATAGTTTGTTTTTTAGAATTATTATCGTTTATGTAATTATATAAATATGCATTTACATTATATAATTTTTTATATCCTTCTATCGGTATATACTTTAATTTAGTATTAGCATTAATTCTAATATTACTTTCGCTAGGATAAGAAAAGTTTTCGTCTATTTTATTTTTTAATTTATAATTTTCTATATATTCTTTTCCTACTACTGAATTTTTTAAATAATAATATGCTCCATATAATTTTGATTTTTCTTCGTTAGTAATATTATCTTTTTGATCATATTTTTTTAATATACTATACTGATTAAATGCAGATATTCTAAACATATTAATAAATGGGGCAATCATTGAAATTATAACAAGTGCTATTATTATTAATAAATTTACACCAATTTTCGATTTATTTTTGATATATATGATTGTATAAAGTATCTCAAAAATAATTAATATTACACATAAATATCTTGCTTCTGTTATACCATTTTCGCTAATTCTTACTCCAATTGAATATATTTGTAAAAATATAAATGGTATAAATAGTAATGGCATTTTTTCGTTTATTTTATCAAAAGTTTTTCCTTCATTTAAAGATGAACACATTGTCCAAATCGGCAAACCTATTACAAAAAGTGCTGCTAAAATTCTAAATATTTGGTTTGATGGCATATTTCTTAAAATTAGTATTTTTAATATGTATATGTAAATTATTGCGAACGCAAGCATTACAAGCGTTCCTAAAACATATTTTATAACAAATTTTGCAAACTTTCCTATTTCTTCATCTTGTTTATATAATGAATAAATAATTGTTGGTACATAATATATTCCTAACAATAAAATTTCTATTCTACCAAGTAGAGTGTAATTTTTTCCATTTAATATTAAATATATAAATATTGATACAACAATAGCTAATCCTATTGCTAAAATTCCATATATCAAACTTGTTTTAAACATACTTACTATAACATCTGTTAGATAACGTCCAAAGTCTTTCTCTGACTTTTTAAAATTATAATATACACTTAAAACTATTACTGATATTATATAACACCAAACTACTCTTGTTATTAAATGTATAAACAATTCATTTGACATCCAAAGTACATTGCTTTCTATATATATCAAAATCGTAAGCAACGCTGACCAAATTACTCCTAGTATATAATATATAATTTGACTTTTCTTTCTTTCCTTTGACAGTGTTTCTATAAGAAATGTTGTACTTGCAAATAATATAATAAACATTGTTAGTCGTTCTATTATTTCCCAATCAACACTTTTATTTTCTATACATACTGTATAAATCAAAGTAAGTACAAAAATTGATACAATTGTAATAGGAAATTTCTGTATACTTTTCTTTAAAATATTTAATAAATTTATTAATTTTTCTTTTACTTTCATTTTTTCCTCACATATTTTTACATATTTAATATTCAAAAACGCTTCCACCTATAAATTCTCTTAAAAGAGAGTTGTTAGGTATCAAAGATTCGTCTTCTATTGGTTTAAAATATTGAAGAAATGAAACTAATCTTTTTGCCTCTGAATATTCTTTTTTATCTTTATCTATTTCTTTTAATAATGGAATTGCATATTTTGCTAAAA
>CANQMY010000132.1 GCA_947625075.1 uncultured Clostridia bacterium | reverse complement strand
AGGGGTGCTACTGTAATTGGGTCTTGCAACATCTCCACCAGGAGATACGGCCGTAATGCTTACTTCAGACGGACTCAGCGCCATAGGTGCAGCATATACAGGAACTGCCATACAAAAAGCGATTACGAAAGACAGAATGATACAAAAAGACCGTTGAGTAAAAGTTTTTTTCATGATTATTCCTCCTTTTCTACTTTAAAACAGATTCTATATACTATATAGCAAAGAGAATGCTATACAAGTATCTTTTATAACCGCTACGAAAGTAGCATTAATATAATACTATTATCTTTTTTAGTAAAATTCAAGTTAAGTGGAATAAATTTGAAGGAGTTGGAACAGTTGATCGAGTCTATTGATGAAAAGATTTTGATTGAACTAAAGAACTTTAATTTCAAAAGAAATTCACTTGCATATGAATATTTAATTGATGCAATAAAAATTATAGTAAATGATAGAAGAACAATAAAAGATTTTTCTAAATATGTATATGGTCAAATAGCTGAAAAATATGATACAAGACCTCAAAACGTACTATGGTGCATTAACAAATTGATTAACTTAATGTATTTTAATACAGATAGTAAAGTGATAGGAAAATATTTTAACATTAATAAAAATGATAAATTATCTACTAAAGCATTTATTATAGGAATTGCTAGAAAAATTGAATCGGAAAGAAGTATATTAAGCTATATTTAAATGAAATTCTAGAATATACTAAAGAAGATAATTACAAAATAAGGAAATAAAAATAGAAAAATTTGTAAAAAAATCGAAAAAAGTTCTTGACTTATTAAGGAAGAAAATGGTATTATATTGATTATATTCTTTAAAGAAAGGAGGTAAAATATGGATAAACTGTATTCCTGTATTGAAATTAATAAAGTTCTTGAAGACTTTAGAGAGATAAGGAAATATTACATTATTAAAGATAATACTTATGGATTCAAAATAACAAAACAAGAAAGTAATGATATTGTTGAAAAAGAATTGTTAAGTATAAAAGATGTAATTGATAGTGAAGACAAAATTAAAGATTTGTTAGACGAGATTATTAAATGTGAGGAAGACTACAATCAGATGAAGTATATTGTAGAAGATTATTTGAAATTACATGTTAATAGTTCAGTTGTATAATCATTAATAAGGTTAAAAAGAACAGTAATTAATATACAAAAGAGGAGAAGATACATAAGTAAAGGGGAATTATTATATAACAAATAATTTTTTAAGGACATTTTTTATATGTTCTTTTTTTCTTGCTTAAATTTATAAAATATGATAATATAAAAAATATTTTAATAGTTTTTTGGAGTTTATATGGAAAAAGATATATTATTCATGAAGGAAGCTTTGAAAGAAGCAAAAAAGGCCAAGAGAATTTTAGAAGTACCTGTTGGAGCTGTAATTGTAAAAGATGGCAAAATAATTTCAAAAGCATATAATCAAAAAGAAAAGAGATTTGATGCAACAAAACATGCTGAAATGTTAGCAATTCAAAAGGCAAGTAAAGAATTGAAATCATGGAGATTAATAGACTGTGAAATGTATATAACTTTAGAACCTTGTAGTATGTGTGCAGGTGCTATAATTCAATCAAGAATAAAAAAAATATATATAGGTGCCATGGATGAAAAAACAGGAAGCTGCGGATCTGTATTTAATTTGCTAAAAGATTATAAATTTAATCATAATGTTGATATTGAATATGGAGTTTGCAAAGAAGAATGTGAAAATATTTTGAAAGATTTTTTTAAAGAATTAAGGTTAAAAAAATAAAAATGGAGATGTACCGAAGTGGTCATAACGGAACTGTCTCGAAAACAGCTAACTGCATTAAGTGGTACGTGGGTTCGAGTCCCACCATCTCCGCCAAAATATAATTATAAAATAAAAATTTCCCACTAAAGATCAGTGGGAAATTTTACATTAGAAGAATTAATAATTAACAATCTTCATCTTTATTGCTGACATATTTTTCTTGATTATGTCAGCAGCTTTATTTAGCTCCTCTAAAGATAAATTTTCAATGTTAAAGCTTACTTTAAAAGGAAGGAAATCTCTGAAACGGTAATTTCCGAGATTTTCAATTCCATTCTTTCGCACGGTTATCATATATCTAACCGATGATAATGTTCCCCGTATTTCTTCATACAAAGAATTTAATTCCTCCAATGACAGACCTTCAACACTGAAGTTTTCGTCGAAGGGACTGTAATTAATTTTACACATAAAGCTACCTCCTATGATGTTTGAAAAATATTATATCACAAATTGAATCAAAAATCAAAGTTATTGTCTTTTTACCAGAATATTTAAGTACATATCTATTTTTTATTGCAAAAAAGTAGAATAAGTGATATAAATAATAAAGACTATAAATAAAAGAGATGTATAAACCAAAGATGAAATAAATACACTCTCTACTGAAAGTGGAGGATTTATGAATAAGATTTTTAAAGAAAAATTGAAACAAGCAACACTATTATTTATAATAATAATAGTATTTGGATGTGTTTTAGCAGTTATGCTAAGATATGAAAATGAAGGTGAAAAAAATATGCCTTTTGAATTAGGTGAAATGTTAGTAATAAGTAGTGTAGACGAAACAGAAAAGCCAGAAAACCCAAATAACTATAAAAGAAATTTAGATATAAATCAATATAATGATATTTATTTAAAATTTGAAAAAAATAAAGACTTTAATGATAGCTCAAACATTCAAAATATAAAAATAGAAAACATTAATATTACTGCAGGAGAAGGAAAAACAGTTTATGTATATATGCCAAATAGTGCAGATGGAAAACTATTTTCTTATGAGAATAATTTTTTAGTTTCAAATAGTTTAACTTATAAAGGAGCTAATGAGGACAATCAGAAAAACTTAGAGATAGGTAATCAAGGAGGAAGAATACTATTTAGAATACTAAATAAAAATATTGGAGAATATGTTTCAAATGATGATGAAGAAATATTATATGATGGAACATTATTAAAGAAAATAGGAATAAATGAAGAAGAAGTAAAAATAAAAGTTAGTTTTGATGTAGTTATTGAAACAAATAAATATAAATATAGAGGAAAAATTAATTTAGATTTACCTAGTGGAAATATACTAGAAGAAGGTATATGTAATATTGATAAAACAGATTTTAAAGATGTGGCATTTAAGAGAGAAAAATAATAAAGTGTTTAATTGAAATTAATAAAATACTTGTAAATATTAAATAAATATTATATAATGCGAATGGTGTGATAAATATTTCTTTATTCTAGAGTAACTCAATAAAAGCCTACGAATCTTGTCAGGTCCGGAAGG
>CANQMY010000131.1 GCA_947625075.1 uncultured Clostridia bacterium | reverse complement strand
GAACAAAATTTAATAGTTTCAAAGGAGAAATTTGGAGAAGAAATTATTTTGAAAAAAGGTAAAAAAGGATATTGTAAAATAGTAGTTAAATAATTTTTTTTAATGAAAAAGATTAATAAAAATTAAAAAAATCTCTTGACATAGAAAACTTTTGTTTGTATAATATAGCAAACAAAAGTTCTTAAAAGTTAGGAGATTTTTTATGATAACAACTTTACATATTAAAAATATTGGAATAATAGATGATTTAAGTGTTGAACTTAATTCGGGTTTTAATGTTTTTACAGGAGAAACTGGAGCAGGAAAAACATTAATTATAGATGCAATAAATATAATTTCAGGTGAAAGATTTTCAAAAGATATTATAAGAAAAGGAGAAGAATACTCTTTTATTGAATTAAATTTATATTTACCTGAAAATGAAATGTCAATTGATGGAAATATTATAGTAAGCAGAGAAGTTCATTCAAATGGTAGAAATTCTTGTAAAATAAATGGTAGATTAGTTACTGTTACAGAATTAAAAGATTTTATGAATTCTATAATTGATATTCATGGGCAAAATGATAATCAAAAAATTTTAAATCAAAAATATCATATTAAGTATTTAGATGATTTTTGTGGAGAAGACTTAACATACATTTATAATGAATATAAAGAAAAATTTTATAAATATAATAATTTAAAAAGAGAACTTAAAGAAAACTTAGGAGATGAAAAAGAAAAGCAACGCAGATTAGATCTTCTTCAATATGAATTTGAAGAAATAGATAAAGCATCATTAAAAATTGGAGAAGAAGATTTATTAAATGAAAAAAGAAATATTTATATGAATTATGAAAAAATATCAAATGAGTTAACTGAAGCTAATAATAATATTGAAAAATCTATAGAAACAGTAAATAATGCAATGAAATCAATGGAAAAAATAGAAAACTTAGATGAAAAATATAATCAAAAATATAATGAATTAAAAAATATATATTATGAGATAGAAGAACTTTCAAGGGATATGGAAGATTTAGATGATGATATGTACTTTGATTCAAATGAACAAAATGAAATTGAAGAAAGATTAGATATGATTTTTTCTTTAAAGAGAAAATATGGAAATAGTATAGAAGAAATTTTAGAATACAAAGACAAAATAGAAAAAGAAATAAATAGAATTAATAATTTAGATGAAGTAAATAAAAATATAAAAAAGGAAATTAAAATACTTGAAGAACAAATGCTAGAAGAGTCACAAATGATGCATAAACTAAGAATGAAAACTGCTGAAATTTTAAGTGAAAAAATTAATGAAGAATTAATAGAGCTCGAAATGCCTAATAGCAAATTCAAGATAGAAATAAAACAAAAAGAAGAATTTACAAAAAGAGGAGTAGATGAAGTAGAATTCTTTATTGCAACAAATTTAGGAGAAGATGCAAAAGAATTATCAAAAATTGCATCTGGTGGAGAAATGTCAAGAATAATGTTAGCTATAAAAACAGTACTTGCAAATGTAGATAAAACACCAATACTAATTTTTGATGAAATAGATACAGGTATTAGTGGAAAAGCTGCAAAAGCAGTTGGACAAAAGCTAAAATTAATAGGTAAAAATCATCAAGTAATATGCATAACACATCAACCAAGTATTGCTGCAAAAGGTGATCAAAACTATTTTATAAGTAAAGCGACTAATAAGGAAAGAACATATACAGAAATAAAAAAATTAGAAGAAGAAGAAATTATTAATGAAATTGCAAGGATATCAGATGGAGATATTACAGATATTGCAAAAAAACATGCTATAGAACTTAGAAAATCAGCTTAGATTAATTATTAATAATATATTTATTTATATAAAATGTTTACAATTTGCCTGAATTAAGATATAATTAAAGTCATCAAAATGTATAGGAGAGGTAAAATAGTATGCAAGAAAATAATAATGAAAATGTTGAAGAAGTAGAATTAGATATGAATCATCTAATGCAAATAAGAAGAGAAAAGCTAGATAAATTAAGAAAAGAAGGAAAAGATCCATTTGAAATAACTAAATATGATACAACTCACACAAGTAAACAAATTGTGGATAATTATAGTGATCTAGAAGGCAAAGATGTAACAATAGCTGGAAGATTAATGGCAAAAAGAATAATGGGAAAAGCATCATTTTGCCATATTCAAGATTCAACAGGAAAAATTCAAAGTTATGTAAGTATTAATGATTTAGGAGAAGAAGCATATCAAGATTTTAAAGAATATGATATAGGTGATATTATTGGAATTACTGGATTTGTATTTAAAACAAGAACGGAAGAAATTTCAATTCATGCAAAAAAAGTTGTACTTCTATGCAAATCTTTAAAACCACTTCCAGAAAAATTCCATGGTTTAAAGGATACAGATTTAAGATATAGACAAAGATATGTAGATTTAATTGTAAATCCCGAGGTTAAAGATACATTTATAAAAAGAACAATGATAATAAAAGAATTAAGAAAAATATTAGATGAAAAAGGGTATATAGAAGTAGAAACACCTATATTAAATAATTTAATAACAGGAGATGCTGCTAGACCATTTGAAACACATCATCATACATTGGATTTAGATATGTATTTGAGAATTGCTCCAGAACTTAATTTAAAAAGATTGATAGTTGGCGGATTTGATAAGGTATATGAAGTATGTAGAAACTTTAGAAATGAAGGTATGGACATAAAGCATAATCCTGAATTTACTAATATGGAATTATATTCAGCATTTGAAGACTATCATGATATGATGGATATTACAGAAGAAATTATATCTAAGTTAGCAATTAAAGCAACAGGTAGTACTAAAATTACTTATCAAGGAACAGATATAGATTTAACTCCACCATGGAACAGAATAACAATGATAGATGCAATAAAAAATGAAACAGGAGTAGACTTTAACAAGATAAAAACAGATGAAGAAGCACAAAAAATAGCAGAAGAAAAGCATGTAGAACTTGAAGATGGAAAAAAGACAAGAGGACATATTATAAATGAATTCTTTGAAACATTTGTTGAAGAAACATTAATTCAACCAACATTTATAACAGACTATCCAGTGGAAGTTTCTCCTCTTACAAAAAAGAAGAAAGAATCACCAGAACTTACAGAAAGATTTGAACTTTACATTGGTGGAAGAGAATATGCAAATGCTTATTCAGAATTAAATGATCCAATAGATCAATATGAAAGATTAAAAAAGCAAGCTGAAGCAAGAGCAAACGGAGATGCAGAAGCTGGAATGATGGATGAAGATTTTGTAAATGCTCTTGAAATTGGTTTACCACCAACTGGAGGATTAGGAATAGGA
>CANQMY010000130.1 GCA_947625075.1 uncultured Clostridia bacterium | reverse complement strand
AAAAATTGACAAAATATAAAAAAAATAGTACAATTAAAATGTATAAATATAAGTAAATTAAGGAGAAAAGATAAAAAATATATGCCGAGTGCAAATAATAAAAAAATAGAAAAATTTATATCTAAAACAAAAATATATTTAATTATAATAGCAATATTAATTATCACTATATGTATTTTAAAAGTAAAATTAATTCCGGTAGGAATAGGATTATATACAATAATAATTTTATATGCAATATGGTCTAATAAGAAAAGAAAAGCAGAGATTTCAGAACAATTAAAGGATTTAACATTAGATGTAAATAATACTGCAAAAACTACATTAATTAATTCACCATTTCCACTTGTAATGATAGAAACAACAGGAAATATTATTTGGAAAAGTGAAAAATATGTATCTGAATTTAATGAAACTAATATAGAAGATAGACTAAATGAAATTCTTAAAGAAATAAAATTAACAATAGAAAACTCAGAAAACAAAGAAAAAGGAAATATAAATATAGAAACAAAGATAAACCGGTAAAGATTATGAGATTTTAGGTTCTTATGTAAAATCAAAAAAGGAGCATAAAAAAGAACAAGAATATACAACAATTCTATACTTTATAGATAATACATACATAAAAAAACTTGAGCAAGAAAATCAAGATGAAGATATTAACATTGGAATAATTATGATAGATAACTACGAAGAAATTAATCAAAGGATATCAGCAGAAGTAAAACCTTTAATTACAACTCAAGTAGAAAAAATAATTTATGACTGGGCATCTGGATATAACGCTTTAATTGTTAAATCTGATAGAGATACATTTTATTGTATAATTGAACAAAAAGATTTACTTAAAGCAAAAGAAGATAAAATGACGATATTAGATGATATCAAAAATATAGATTTACCAGATGTAGATTTATCAGATGTAATTCAACCAACATTAAGTATAGCTTTTTCTGATGATGGAAAAACATTCTTAGAAAAGGCATCATCAACAAGAGCAGTAATAGATATTGCATTAGGAAGAGGTGGAGACCAAGCTATAGTTAAAGTGGATGGAAAATTTGAGTTTTTTGGTGGAAGAACCCAAGAAATGGAAAAAAGAACGAAAGTTAAGGCAAGAATGATATCTCATGCATTAAAAGAGTTGATTCAAGAATCTGATAATGTAATAATTATGGGACATTCAAATGGAGATATGGATTCAATAGGATCTTCAATGGGATTATATAGATTATCTAAAACATTAGGAAAAGATGCAAAAATTCTAAATGAAATATCTGGAATAGGTTTAGAAAGATTTGTAGAAGTTGCAAAAAAAGAAAAAGAATATACAGAATGTTTTGTTACAGTTGAAGAAGCAAAAGATATAATAAAACCTAACACATTATTAATAGTTGTTGATACAAATAAGAAAAACTATGTAGAAGCGCCAGAACTATTAGATGAAGTATCAAGAATTGTAGTAATAGATCACCATAGAAGAAGTACGGATTATATTGAAAATGCTGTACTTACATTTCATGAAGTATATGCATCATCTGCATCAGAATTAGTAACAGAAATAATTGAATATTCACAATTAGATTTAGAATTAACAAATTTAGAAATTGAGGCATTGTATGCAGGAATAATGTTAGACACAAAAAATTTTACTTTTAAAACAGGAGTAAGAACATTTGAAGCGGCAGCTTATTTGAGAAAATGTGGAGTAGATATTATAAAAGTAAAAAAATGGTTTCAAAGTGATTTAGAAACATATCAAACAATATCAAATATAGTTGCAAAATCAGAAATTATAAATGAAAATATAGCTATTTCAATATATGAAAAAGATGATGAAAATGCAAATATTATTGTAGCAAAATCAGCAGATGAATTGTTGACTATAGGAGGAATAACTGCATCATTTGTACTAGGAAGAACAGGTGAAAAGGTTTATATAAGTGGTAGATCAATTGGAGACATAAATGTTCAAATAATATTAGAAAAGCTAGGTGGAGGAGGTCATATAACTCTAGCAGGTGCACAACTTGAAAATATTAGCTTAGAAGATGCTAAACAAGAATTATTAAATAGAATTAATGAATATTTCTTTGAAATGGAAAATTAACTATTATATAAAAATTAACTTTGACTAACGGATAGCTAAGAAAATATAATATAATTTTATAAAGGAGTCTAAATTTATAATGAAGGTTATTTTATTAGATAATGTTAAAGGTGTAGGAAAAAAAGATGAAGTGATTAATGCAAATGATGGTTATGCAAGAAATTTTCTTTTACCAAAAGGATTAGCTTTAGAAGCAAATAATTCAAATTTATCAAAATTAAAAGCAAAACAAGACTCAAAAGCATTTAAGAGAGAAGAAGAAAAAAATAAAGCATTAGAAATAAAAAGTCAATTAGAAAAAATTACTTTAAAACTTGAAGTAAAAGCAGGAGAAAATGGAAAAATATTTGGTGGAGTTACTTCAAAGGAAATTTCTGAAAGACTTAAAGAACAAGTAAATATTGATCTTGATAAAAAGAAAATTGATTTAAAAGAAACGATAAAAACAACAGGAATATTTACAATAGACTTAAAACTTTTTGAAGGCGTTATTGGAAAATTAAAGGTAGAAATTATAGGAAAATAATATCAGGGGGAAAAATAAATGGCAGTAGAATTAGAAAAAGTGCCACCACATGATGATGAAGCAGAACAAGCTGTTTTAGGAAGTATGCTTACAGATAAAGATGCAGTAGTTGTAGCTATTGAAGTATTAAAATCAGAAGATTTTTATAGAAGTGATAATAGTATTATTTATGATGCAATAATGAATATATATGGAAAAGGTGAACCAATTGATATAATTACATTAAAAGACGAATTAACTTCTATGGGGAAACTTGATGCAGTGGGTGGACTAGAATATATAGCTAATCTTCCTGAAAAAGTACCTACAACAGCTAATGCATCCAAATATGTTAAAATAGTTGAAGAAAAATCATTACTTAGAAGTTTAATAAAAACAGCAAATGAATTAATACAATTAGGTTATAGTCAAAATGAAGAAATAGAAACGATAATGGATAGTGCAGAAAAAAAGATTTTTGATATAATGCAAAGAAAATCACAAAAAGGGTATGAATCAATAAAAGATATTTTAGTAGATTCATTTACTGAACTTCAAGAATTATATAATAACAAACAACATATAACAGGAGTTGCAACAGGATTTGTAGATTTGGATAATAAAACAGCAGGATTTCATAAATCTGATTTAATATTAATTGCTGCAAGACCTGCTATGGGAAAAACAGCATTTGCATTAAATATTGCAACTAATGCGGCAATTAGTAGTAATGCACCAGTAGTAGTATTTAGTTTAGAAATGTCAAAAGAACAATGTGCAAATAGAATATTATGTGCACAAGCAATGGT
>CANQMY010000129.1 GCA_947625075.1 uncultured Clostridia bacterium | reverse complement strand
GCTTGCAATTAATTCAATTGTTGGATGTCCTAATGGATGTAAATATTGTTTATTACAAGCTACTAATGACAATAACTGTTTCCCTAAAGAATTAGCAACTCCAGAAGAATCAGTTAAACAATTATTAGAGTACAAATATTATGACGAAGATATTCCAGTATGTTTATTGCCAAATACAGATGTTTTTGTAAATCCAAAGAATGTTAAATACTTATTAAAATTACTAGATGAAATTGAAAAAAATAATGTACCAAATGATTTAATTATTATTACAAAATGTAGGATAACAGATGAAGTTATAAATAAAGTAAAAGAATTGAAATCAAAAGGGCAAAACGTTGTTTTCTATATTAGTTATTCTGGATTAGGAAAAGAAATAGAACCTAGAATATCAGAAGAGATATTAAGAGATAATTTTAAAAGACTAAGTGAAAATGGTATTGATGTAATTCATTATTATAGACCATTTTTACCACAAAATTCAGATCCGGAAAAAATTAAAGAAATTCTTGATTATGTAAATCAATATACTGATATTTCAGTAACAACTGGATTAGCTCTTATTGAAACATTCATAAATAAAATTGATTGTTGGGATGAAATAAAAGAAAATAAGGAAGCTGGTTTAAAAGCAAATTGTGTATGGCCAGAAAGTGCTTGGAATTATTTTAATAATAATTATTCTCATCCACAACAAATATTTCAAACAAATACCTGTGGATTAAATACTAAATTAAAAAGACCTTCAACACAATATTATGGAACAGAAGAATGTTTAAAATATAATCATTGTAGCAAAGAACAAAGAGAACGTTGTAGATTAGCACATCAAAAAATAAGTGAAGATTTAGTAAAGATGAGATGTTCATTATTATTAGAAAAGTTAGGATTTGATTCTAAAATAGTTGAATATAATTTTGATGAATATGGAAGTTTAGAACTTAAAAATATAGATTTAAAGATTAGTGATGCTTCTTATTTATCATATAAGTTAGGTATAAAAGTTTATGTATCTACTAATAATATTGTTAAAGATACTTATAATTCAACTTTAAATGGTGCTAAACCACTTGTATTAAAGGTAGGTGTTAAATAATGAATGATATTATTAAATTTTTAGATGTTCATTATGATGCAGCTTTGAAATTAGTAAGTGATTTTGATATAACTAAAAATAAAGAGTGGGATCCACAAATATATTTAAATGAGTTATATGTTCAATTAGGTCATGTTTATAATGTGTTATTTGCAAATGAAAATGTTAACGAAAATAAAAGAAAGATAGATAATTTAGGTGATGAATTATCAGATGTATTATTACAATTAATCAATTTAGCAAGAGTTTTAAATATAGATATGTATGAAATAAAAGAATACAAAGATTATAAGTATGATGATTTAAGTGGATTAACGATTCTTTTAGGACAACTTACAGAAGCAGTTATGGAAATATATGAATGTCGTTTTAAAAAGAATAGAGCAGATTTTGATACAAGCTATGATTTTGTAAAAGACAGATTATATAAATTATTTATTATTACTTATAAAATATCTAAAAAATATAAATTAAATATGATTAAAGAATTTGATGATATGTTAAAAGATGCAAATGGATTCTTAGATAGATTTAGAAAAGGTAACAATAACAAAATTGAGTTTGTAGATATATTTGATAAAGATGGTAATTTACTAGGATATTGTGAAAAAGATAATGCTCATAAGTTGGGATATTATCATAAAGTATTTGGTTGTTTAATATATAATAATAAAAAGAATAAAGTATTTTTACAATTAAAAAATCCTAATCACAATAAAGTAAATAAAAAGCCACTTTTTGAAATAACAGCTGGGGGACATTTAATGTCAGGAGAAACTGTTAAAAATGGTGTAAGAGAAATAAAAGAAGAAACAGGTTTAGATGTAGAATATGATAAATTAGCATTCATTGAAGAGAGAACTTGTAATAAAACTATATCAAAAGATTATAAGATAAATGAATTTCAATATTATTATGCTGTTGATTTAAATATTGATGTTGAAGAATTTAAAAATTATGATCCAGAGGAAGTTATAGGATTTGTAGAAGTAGATATACATGATTTATTAAAATTATTAAAGAATAAGGTAAAAAGAATAAAAGGTAAAAGAGAAAGTGGGAAAGTTATAAATGTTACTAAAGATGATTTAGATAAAGCATTTATTAAAAATGGATTATATTTATCGTTGATAACAAAGTTAAATATTAAAAAGGGGGTAAAAGTTATGAATAATAAAATTAGAAAGTTATACAAATATACTAATAAACAAAAGAAGAAAAACCCAAATAAATTCTATTTTGATGATGGAAGAGTTTGTGATAATCAAGATTATGAGAAGGATAATATGAAATATTCTGTAATGAAAGTAAATACAGATATTAATACAACCAATTACTTAGTATATTTACTTGTAATAGCAGGTAATAAACCAATACCACAAATGTTAGTTAGAGAATTTAAAACTGATAGAGGTAAAAAAAAATACTTTAATGATTTATGTTCTTTAGTTGAAAAAAATACTAATCAAGATATTATTGATGAATGTTATTCTAAAACACTTGAAAACAGTACAAAACAAGTACCATTTTTTAGAAAAATCTTTAACTAAGGTTGAACAAGTATCAGAACTACTACTAGAGTTACTACCAGTATTAGTATTAGAATTAGTATAAGAATTTAGGGGGTAACAAGTATAAGACTTTTATGATATACTTGTTATAAATAGGACGCATTATGAAAAAAAGGTCCTATTTTTTTGCTCTTTGAACTGCAAAATTGCACCTTTATATGCAAAAATGCAATTAAACTCTTGACTTTTTTCAAAAAAGTTGTATGATAAATGACAATTATTTACATTTAATTTGTAAGTAACTATTGGGGTTTCTGGTGATTTTAGCAACTACACTACAAAATGAAAATTCAAAGAGAGATTACTAGAACTTCAAGTAATTTCTCTTTTTCGTTTAATGGGGGTGAATTTGCTAATGCAAGTAGAATTTAAAAAGCAGTACCTAGATGAATATGATCTAAGACCACTTGTAAAAGCTGTTTATAATTTGTTTGATGATTATAATTATAAGAAGGCAATTGCACAAGAGTATTTAGATTCAATATATCAACATAGAATATCTGATAAACCAGAATATTCAAAATACCATAAGAAAGTTGATACAACATATAATACAGTTGAGAAAAGAGAAAAAGTAGTAAATTACCTAAAAGACTTTGATAAAAAGTTAGATTACTTATTATCTACACTTTCAGAAGATGAAAGAAAAGTTTATAAGTACAGTATCATAGCAAGAGAGAAAGATAATGTCGTTAGAGATGAAATATGTAAAACTGATAAAACATATTATCTAATTAAAAAGAGTTGTTATGTTAAATTTGCACTTAGATTTGGGTTAGTTGATGGTTTTACAAAGAATGTGTTTGCGACGATTAGTCTATTTGACTAATGGTCGTTCTTTTTTTTTG
>CANQMY010000128.1 GCA_947625075.1 uncultured Clostridia bacterium | reverse complement strand
AACCTTTTTCTTAATTATTATAACAGAAATTATTATGATTGATAAAGCTATTATTGTAATTACTATTATTCTGTTAAAGTTTTTATTTTCTCCAGTAGGAGTTGATATTGTTACCTTTTGTGAACTATCTGAATCTGGCTCAGTTGGTTTTATCCATGTTGTAGATTCATCTACTGTAGTATCTTTTGATTGATAAGGTACATACTGATCTCCAACTTTTGAAAAATGCATTCTTCTTCCTGCTGAATTTTGTACTTCTATTAATTCTGCTAAATTTGTAAATATTAGATTTTTATCTTTTGTTGTATTTTCCAATAAAGTTGATAATATTAAATAAATTTCTCTGCTTGAATTAGAATAATTTACTTTATCTGTATCAATTGCTCTTGGTATTAAATCTCCTGACAATCTATTTGTTGTTAATAATACATTGAATGTATCTAAATTACCTTTATAAACACTATTTATATAATCATTATCTTCTGAATTATAATTTGCAACTCCTTTATTTGCTTTATCTTCTTCAGTACCTAATAATATATCTGCTGTAATTATTCTCCAATCATTTACATTTGTCTGATAATTTGATTCATAATTTATTTCATTTGATACATAATCTATAATACTTCTTGCATTTGTTTTACTTACATTTTGCCAATTTGAATCTTGCCCTGAAGCATTATTTGTTTTTCCTAAATAATAGAAATCTGTATCTAAATAATCTACTTCACCAATATTATTAATAACTATTTTATATGTCAATCTTATGGTTGCACCACTAATAAGTTCTTCATCCATTGTTGCTTGTACTAATTCTTCTTTTCTGCTTTCTATTGCTTGTTTTAATGATTGTCTTAATCTGTAACCAACATTTCCATTTGATTCTACTTTATAATAATATTCATCTTCTGAATATTTTTTATGGTCTTGGAAAATTAAGTTTGAAACTGATTGATTTGCATCAAATAATATTCTTCCATTAGCTAATTTTATTTGAATATTTACTAATTCTTTTGATAAATTAAGTTGCGCTCTAGGTCTTTCAGTTAATCCAAGATCTAGGTCTTGAATTTCATATCCTAAGTTTTGTACATATTGTTTAGAGTTATTATCAAATACTTGTGTTACAGTTCTATTATATTCAATTTCTGTGCCTATTACACCAGTTTGAGCAACCATTTTTGTCATATTTATTAATTCTTTTAAATATTCTCTTTGATTTATTGCAGCTTCTTCATACATCTTATTTTGATAGTTTACTAAAGCTTTTGTTGCAAGTTCTGTACTTGAAGCTAAAACTTCTGCTCTATGATTTTTAAGTGTTTGCATGCCTCCACTTAATGTCGATAAATTACTTCCTAAAGAATAATTTTTCTCACTCAATCTATAAGGATAAACATCTTTTGCATCAGATATTCCTTGCCTTATTTTGTTACTTTCAGCAACACTATAGTTATACATTGTATTTTTATCATTTGGAGTTAAAGCATTACTATTTCCTATACTGTAATTTTGTCCTATTGTATTAGTGTATCCAACTACACCATTTCCAACATTTGCTCCACTTTTATTAGTATAAGTATGATAGTTTACTGAAGAATCTTGCACTACTCCTCTTTGGTATATTGTTGATTTATAATCTTGTCCAGTATATGCTTTACTATTAAGTCCGCTTGTTCCTAAAATTCCGCTATTATTACTACTTGTAATAAAGTTTTCCTTTTGTTCTTCACTTAAGCTATTTAACATCTGTTGTACTTCATCTGCACTATTTGTTAATACTGTTTGTGTTGTATCTCCATAAATAAATCTTACAAAGAAATCTCCTGGTGGAAGTGAATCAAATTTATATAATCCTTGGCCTTCTGCCAAATCTGTTGAATCAACTTTAAATATACCTTGGCCTGATAATATTACCTTTGACTTATTTGTTCCACTGTAATATCTTGATGTATCTTCATTTCTTACCCATGTATTTCCGCTCTTTCCATAATATACATTACCCCAAATATGTTCATTTAAATAATTTCCTGTACTAAATCCCTCTGCATCAACTTCTTGTACTAACTCAACTAATTGAATTGTTACTCCATTTATTTTTTTATCTTTATTTCCTTCAAAGTCAGTATCTGCTTCATTATAAGTACCATTTCCTATTACAGCTCCATCAGATACTTCTGTTCTTGCATCTTCAAATACATATCCAGAAAAACTCCTTGTATCATTTGTGCTCGTATCAATTTTTAGTTTTAAGTTATTTGCTTTATCTGTATCATCTTCTAGTCTATTTTGCCAAGAATTATTACTTGAAATTATATTTCCATCTGAGTCTAAATCTTTTTGTTTTAAACTTCCTGGATTAGAATCTAAGTCTATTACTCCTGCTTTTCTTCCATCTATATAATATGTTGAATAACCATTTATTTCTGCTATATTTTTCTTTCCAAGTGTATCATGAATTTCATTTCCATTTTGATAATTTAACAAGTCACTCATTACTTGATCTAATTTTACTTTACCAGAATCATCATTATTTACTTTAAATGTAATATATAAGTATGTTAATTCTCCTGGTTGTAATTTTTCATTTCCTAAATTACTACTTCTTACTGATCTTACTCCTGTTAAATATAAAGCTGAATAATTATAAAGTCCATTTATATTACTACTGTTACCATAATATCCATTCATTGTACCATATTTTGACACATATCTTGAAGTTTCACTTACACTTAAATCATAATATTTATTTCCATTACTATCACCTACAAAAGTATTATCTATTATGATTGTACTATTTCTATCATAAGTAAACTGATCTCTATCATAATAATCTATGATTTCATTTACACTTGTCCATATATCTTGTGATTGATTTTTTATTGATATTTTATAAGTAACAAATACCTGTAAGTTTTTTGCATCAGTTGTTCCTGCATCAGAACCATCATATAAATATTCTGATTTACGTATTTCTCTTGTATAAGTACTTCCTCCATATCTTTCACCTATATAATCACTGTTATTTGCTCTATTACTTGAATCTGAACCAGCATTATATTCATACATTCCTGTATTTAAATTAACAATCCAGTCTCCCTGTGAATCTGTTTCTGATTTTTTCTTGTTGTACATATATTCTTGTTTCTTTCCATTTATCAAAACAGTAGCTTTGTATAAATCTTTTGAAAGCCATAAGTCAGCATTTGTTCTTAATTTTATACCAAAATCCACATGTCTACTTTGATCTGAAACCGTTGTATAAATAAATGGATATCCCATTATACTTCCACCACTTGGAGGGTTGTCAATTTGTTCTAATACAAATTGATTTTGTTTTGGATAAGGTATTGTTGTACTAGATATAAAGGTATCATTTATATATTTCCATATATTATTTATTTCTGTTTCTGCTACACCTATTGTACGTAATTCATTTTTAAATGTTGTTTCATAAGAATTATAACCGTTATTAACAGTCCCATTATTTCCCATGTTATAATATGTTGAATTCATTGTTCCACTATTGCTTGAATTAAA
>CANQMY010000127.1 GCA_947625075.1 uncultured Clostridia bacterium | reverse complement strand
AACCCAGGAACATTCAACAAGACACCCACCTGTGAAAACAGGCTCTTAAAATCTTTAATCTTACGGCTAATGTGGGGTTTTATATTATTATTTTTCTTTTCAAGATATTATTTTTTATTTCACCTATTCCTAAAAATTTTCCGATTATTATATATATTTATAAGTCCATCTTTTTCATTTACATTAATTCTATTTCCATTTAACAAATTCTTAATATCTTTTGTTTCTATAGATATACTTTTTTCTAGGATATTTTCTAAGTCTATAAATTTATCTTTATCTTCTATTTTATATTTACCTATTCTTGTTCTTTTTAATGACTTCATATAACCAACTGTACCTAGTTTTTCTGCTATATCTTCACATAATACTCTTATATAAGTTCCCTTTGAG
Organism: uncultured Clostridia bacterium; assembly: GCA_947625075.1. Taxonomy (GTDB): domain Bacteria; phylum Bacillota; class Clostridia; order TANB77; family CAG-508; genus CAG-793. The sequence continues at coordinate 3,195 of CANQMY010000127.1, read as the reverse complement.
CAAACAACTCTAAATGTAATTTCATTTATTTTACCATCTTTTTTTGTTAGTTTTATAAGTTCAATTTCTGTTATTTCAATATTCCTTTGTTTTCTTTCTACTTCTATTCCTTCTCTTGCTATTTCATATAATTTTCTTCCGTCAACTTTTATTGCAGAATACATAGGAGGTATTTGCTTTGTTTTTCCTAAAAAAAAGTTTAAAACATTTTTAATTTTTTCTTCATCTAAATCTTTAGGTATTTCTTTTGTTTCTATTGTATTTCCCTCACTATCTCCTGTGTCCTTTTTTTCTCCTAAAAATAAAGTTGAAATATATTCCTTATCATGTTCCATTAAATAATCTGATAACTTTGTTGCACTGCCTATTAAAATTACTAAAACTCCTGTTGCCATTGGATCTAATGTTCCTATATGCCCAACCTTTTTAATATTATACTCTTTTTTTACTTCTCGTACTATGTCAAATGATGTTTTACCTATTGGTTTATCTTTTATAATTATTCCGTGCATATTTTTCTCCTTATATTAAATTAAAGCAAGATTTCTCTTGCTTTTTAAGTTATACAAAGTCATGTATTTATTTAATAATTTATAATTGTCTTTTTATTTCCTTTACTAATTTATCTTTTATTTGTTTTGGGGTTCCTTGCATTGTAACTCCTGCTGCTCTTATATGTCCTCCTCCTCCAAACATTAGGCATACATCTGAAACGTTTACATATTCATTAGATCTTAATGATACTTTAAATCCTTTATCTGTTTCGTGTAGAAATATAGAAACTTCAACTCCTTCTATATTTCTTCCCTCATTCACTAAACCTTCATAATCACCAATTTCTGCATTTACTTTTTTTTCGTCTTTTTTAGTTATATATGTATAAGCAATTTTTCCATTTTCTAAAAATTCTAATCTATCTATTGCTATTTTTTTTAATTCAAAACTAGTTTTTGTATATGTAGAAAGTAGTTGTTTATATAATTTTGAAATATTTACTCCTTGCATTAACAAATTTGATGCTATTTCAAATGTTTCTTTTGATACACCTGAATACTGAAATCCTCCTGTATCTGTAATAATTCCTCCCATAAGACATGTTCCAATATCACAGGTAATCTCCCAATTATAATATTTAAACAACACATACATTACTTGACTGCAAGCTGGTGAACTCATATCTACATAATTTAAATCTCCAAACATTGCATTGCTACTGTGATGATCAATTACTATTCTATATTTTGCATTTTCAAAGTAATTTGCCCAACCATTTAATTGATTTATTGCTGCACAATCAACAGAAATTGCTAAATCATATTCTTCATTTTTTCCCTCTTGCTTAATATTTTCTATTCCTGGCAAACAATTAAAAACTCTCGAATATTTTGGAATTATTAAATCAACATCTTTATTTAAATTTTTAAGTGCCATATATAAAGCTAAACTTGTTCCTATAGCATCTCCATCAGGATTTTCGTGCGTTAGAATTACAATATTTTTTGCCTCATCAATTTTATTTAAAATCTCATCTAAACTAGACATACTTTCTCCTTTATTTATTTTCATCTTCTTTTAAACTCTTTAATATGGCATCTATTTTTTCACCATAAATAATTGAGTCATCATATTCAAATACAAGTTCTGGTGTAATTCTTAAGTTTACTGTTTTTGCTACTCTACTTCTAATAAATCCTGATGATTCTTTTAAACCTTCTAAAGTTTTGTTCAAGTTCTTTGAATTCAACACACTTACATAAACTTTAGCATAACGTAAATCTGGTGTTACTTTTACTTTTGTAACACTTACCATTCCTGTTACATCAGGATTTTTTAATTCATAGCTTATAACTTGGCTTATTTCTTTTTTTAATTCTTCATTTACTCTACCAAGTCTATTAGTATTTTTTCTCATTTAATTTTATGTCCTTCCATTTTTTTAAGCATTTCTTATTAAAAATAAATTTATCTTTTTACTTCTTCTTTAATATATGCTTCTATAGTATCTCCTTCTTTTAAGTCATTATAATCTTCTAATTGAAGACCACATTCAAATCCCTTAGAAACTTCTTTAGCATCATCTTTAAATCTCTTTAAAGATATTAACTTTCCATCATGAATTACTATTCCTTCACGAATTACTCTTACTCCTGCATTTCTTTCTAATTTTCCATCAGTAACATAGCATCCTGCAACAGTTCCAACATTTGTAATTTTAAATATTTGTCTTACTTCTGCATTACCTATATTTACTTCTTTATATATTGGAGCAAGCATTCCTTTCATTGCATCTTCAACATCTTCTAAAGCTTGATAAATTACAGAATATTGCTTAATTTCAACTTGTTCTTTTTCTGCTAAAGTATTAGCTGCTCCTACTGCTCTTACATTAAATGCAATTATTATTGCATTTGCTGCTTTAGCAAGTTGTACATCAGATTCTGTAACTCCACCTGCACTTGAATGTATAACTTTTACTTTTACTTCATCATTAGATAATTTTTCTAAAGAAGATTTTAATGCTTCTGCTGTTCCCTGAACATCAGTTTTTACAATTATACTTAATTGTTTTAATTCTTCACTCTCCATCTTATCAAATAAATTATCCAATGTTACTGTATTGTTATTAGCTATTGCCTTTTCACGATTTGCTAATTTTCTTTGCTCTATTAAATGTTTAGCAATTTTTTCATTTTTTACTTCGTAGAATATATCTCCTGCTTCTGGAACTTCATGCAATCCTGTTATTTCTACTGGTGTTGATGGACCAGCTTTTTTAACAAGTTTTCCTTTATCATTTTTCATAGTTCTAATTTTTCCAATAGATGTTCCTAAAATAATTGTGTCTCCAACATTTAAAGTTCCCCTTTGTACTAAAACAGTTGCTATTGCTCCTTGAGTTTTATCAAGTCTTGCTTCTATTACAGTTCCCTTTGATTGTCTATTTGGGTTTGCTTTTAAGTTTTGCATATCAGCAACAAGAAGTACCATTTCTAATAAATTGTCTATATTTATATTATTTTTAGCTGAAATTGGTACAAATACTGTATCTCCACCCCATTCTTCTGGAACTAGCTCATATTTCATTAATTCTTGTTTTACTTTATCAACATTTGCTGCTGGTAAGTCTATTTTGTTTACTGCAACTATTATTGGAGTGTTTGCTGCTTTTGCATGATTAATTGCTTCTATTGTTTG
>CANQMY010000126.1 GCA_947625075.1 uncultured Clostridia bacterium | reverse complement strand
AAAAAGTAGTATTTTTTTACTACTTTTTCTTATATTTTTTTTATTTACTTTTTTAATGGGTTTTTCAGTCGTTAAGTAATATGCTTGACGATATTTTTTATATTTTTTGTATCCATTTCTATCTTTGTTTTAGTCATTCTTAAAATTGTAGTTCTTGCTTAATTATCTTCATTTTAGACACCATCCTTTTATTATAAATTTAGGATGATTTTTTGCAAAAAAAATCAACCAGTTTAATTCTGATTGATTTTGTATCTACTGTCTTATAAAATTTCAAACAAATTCGTCATTGGAGCCTATGACGGGGATCAAACCCGTGACCTCTGCCTTACCAAGGCAGTACTCTATCAACTGAGCTACATAGGCATTTTTAATCATACTATCAATAATATTTTATTAATAGTATGATTATGTTAAATTTTCAATATTTTTTGCAGTTTTCTTTCTAATTCTTTGTATTGCATTATCTACTGATTTTACAGGAGAATTTAAGCTTTCTGCAATTTGTATATAACTTTGACCCTCTATATATTTATTAAGTACTTGTTTTTCAAATGTACTTAATGATTTATCTATTGTTTTTTCAATACTTTCAATATATTCATTTTTTGTAATAGTATCTAATGGATCTTCTATTGTATTTGAATCCAAAACATCTATTAGTTGATTTTCTCCATCTCCTTCATCATTTTCATAATTAGAATTATTTAATGAAACGTATGAATTCAAAGGAATATGTTTTTGTCTATTTGAACCTTTTATTGCAGTAATAATTTGTCTTTCAATACACATATTAGCAAAACTTTTAAATGAATTATACTTATCAATTTCAAAACTTTTTACTGCTTTAAATAAACCTATTAAACCTTCTTGAATAAGATCTTCTTTTTCTGCTCCATTTATATAATATTTGCTTACTTTCATGTTTACAGTTTCTTTATATCTCTCAATTAAAAGGTCTAACGCAGATTTATCCTCTTTTTTTGCTAACTTAATAAGCTCTTCATCTGTCATTTTTTCATAATTTATACCTTTAGAAAAAAATACATTGCCGCTTCAACATATTCTATTATGCTCTCCTCCGCTAGTTTTCAGTTTTATTATATTTATAAAAACCCAGAATGTCAATATTTTATTGCGATTTTCTTAAAAATATATTATAATAAATTAAATTTTAAATTGTCTTTTATTTGACAATATTATAAACTTATGAGGTGCAAAATGGCGTTTGATGGAATTACCTTAAAAAAAATAATTAGTGAATTACAAATTCTAGAAAATGGTAAAGTTAATTATATTTATATTCCAACTAATAATAATGTGATTATTGGAATTTACAATGGTTCAATATACTCTTTAAATATCGATACAACTGCTAGTAATTATAGAATTAACTTAACTACAAATTCTAGACCTAATCCTATATCTGCTCCTAATTTTTGTATGGTTTTACGAAAATATCTTTTAAATAGTAAAATATCCAAAATTTATATGAATGGATTAGAAAGAATTTGCTATATTGATTTTGAATGTTTTAATGAAATGAATGATAAAGTAATAAGAACTCTTGTAATTGAACTTATGGGAAAATATAGTAATGTAACCTTATTAAACAATAATGAAATAATAATTGATTCTCTTAAAAAATATGATGGTGAAGAAATTTCTCGAAGCATAATGCCTACCAGAAAATATATAGTCCCTTCATCCAATAAAAAAGAATTTATAAATTTAAAAAAAGAAGAATTTATAAGTTTAATTGCATCATCTGAATATAAAACTTTAGATACTGCAATTCCAAATTTAATTAATGGAATTAGTAAAAATTTTATAGATTCTGCTCTAGAAACATTAAAACTTTCTAAAACTGTTTCAAATAATAGTTTAGAAAATTTGTACGATTATATAAATAACATTATTAAAGATAATTGTATATATTCACAAATTGAAAAATATAAAGATAATTATTCTGTCTTTTTAAATAATATTTCAGAAAAAAGCTTAAGTAGTAATTTCTTTATTGATGATTTTTACTCAAAAAAACTAGAAATTGAAGAATATACTTCATATAGAAATACTATTTTGAAAATATTAAATGCTACTTTAGATAAAATTGTAAGAAAGTTAGAAAATATAGACGATAAAATTAACAAAGCTAAAGATATAGATAAATACAAAACTTATGGTGAATTATTAATATCAAATATATATAGATTCACTCAAAATTATCAAGAATCAATTAATAATTCTAACTTAATATTAATTGATGAAAATACAAAATATGTAGAGCTTTTAAATTTCTATGACAATAATAAAATCGTTAAAATTGAAATAGATCCTAAAATTTCTATTTCTAAAAATGCAGAAAAGTATTTTAAAAAATATAATAAAGCAAAAAATACTATAGAAATCACAAACATCCAAAAAGAAGAAACTAAAAGAGAATTAAATTATATAGAATCTCTTGTTTACTCTTTAGATAATTGTAAAGATATTCAAGACGTTGATGAAATATATAATGAAATATCTGAAAACATATTATTTAATAACTTGAATTTAAAAAATAAATTTAACAATCATAAAAACAAAAATGATGATAAATCATTAAACAATTTTATGAAATTAAAAATAGATGACTATGATGTATATATAGGAAAAAATAATAAACAAAACGACTATATTACTTTTAAAATTGCTAAACAAAATGATTATTGGTTCCATACTAAAGATATTCATGGTAGTCATTTAATACTTAAATGTAATGGACTTACTCCTAAAATAGAAACAATAACTAAATGTGCTGAACTTGCTGCGTATTACAGTAAAGCCAAGTTTTCATCACATGTACCTGTAGATTATACATTGGTTAAAAATATTAAAAAACCTAACGGAGCAAGTCCAGGATTAGTAATTTATACTACTAATAAAACAATCTTTGTTAACCCAAGTTCTGAATTACAAAATAAAAATTAATTTTATTTACAAAATCTATGATTTCCAATAGTTATTGTCATAGGTCTTGACCATATCCAAGCATTTGTAGCAGTATTAGGATTAAAGTAATATAATGCCCCATAAGTTGGATCCCATCCATTTATTGCATCTTGTGCTGCCTTTTTTGAAGTTGCATCAGGAGCTAAATTAATTTGACCATCTTGAACACATGTAAATGCTCCTGATTGATACACAACTCCTGAAACTGTATTAGGAAATTTATTACTCTTTACTCTATTTAATATTACTGCTGCAACTGCAACTTGTCCAGTATATGGTTCTCCCCTCGCTTCTGCATGTACAAATCTACTTATTAAATTTAAATTACTTGAATTACTAGTTGAAGATGAACTTGAATTAGAGCTAGAATTAGAAGTATATATTCCCATAGCTTGCAAAGTTTTCGTTCCAGCAATTCCATCAGCTGTTAATCCATTTTTTCTTTGAAAATATTTTACCGCTGCTAAAGTTGCGCTTCCATATATTCCATCTACGCTACCACTATAATATCCCCAATTTTTTAATTTAGTTTGTATTTGCTTTACTTCATCTCCTCTTGATCCGTATTTAGATAATGCATATATTTCTTCATTTCTTAAAAGCAAATTATAAGTTATGAATAAAAAAATAGCTAAAAATAATAATATTCCTATTTTATATTTACTTTTCATAAAAAAA
>CANQMY010000125.1 GCA_947625075.1 uncultured Clostridia bacterium | reverse complement strand
ATGTATAGAGTTACTGGAAATGGAAATTATGTTATTGCAGCAAGACATTCTGGAATAGTAAATGTAAATGGAAATTAATTTATTTATAAAAATAATTATTAATTTCATCTAATAAAAAATAAAAAAATGGTTATTATAATGATAACTGTTTTTTTATTTTGCAACAAAATAAAATTTAAAAATAACTATAAGGATGTGTGATTTAAATGAAGAATAAAATAAGTAAAAAAATTTTAGCAATACTTACTATTTTGTTATTTTTTAATTATACATTGGTTTTAAGTGTTGAAAGTAAAGAGTATTATAGATACGCAAATAATATTGTGGAAAGAAAAGTAAATCCAATTGGAAGAACAATAGGATTAAAGCTTTATACAGATGGAGTTCTAGTAGTTGGAATGTCAGAAATTGATGGAGCAGATGGAAATAAATATAAGCCATATGAAGGTTCAGGAATACAAGAAGGAGATATGATAAAATCAATTAATGGAAACATAATTTCAAATACTAATCAATTAATAGATATAGTTAATAATAGTAGAGGAGAGGCAGTTTCAATAAGATATCAAAGAGAATCAGAGGAAATATATACAACAATTACTCCAATAAAAACAGATGAAGAAAATTATATGATAGGTTTATGGGTAAGAGATGCGGCAGCGGGAATAGGAACTTTAACATATTATGAGGAAGCAACATCAAGTTTTGCAGCATTAGGTCATGGAATAAATGATGTTGATACAAATAAGCTTTTAAATATATCTAATGGTCAACTAGTAACAAGCCAAATAGTTTCAATTGTAAAAGGTGAAAAAGGAAAAGCAGGAGAAATAAGAGGTATAATAGATGGAGGAGAATTGATTGGAAATATAGAGATAAACTCTGCAATAGGTGTTTATGGTAAAGCAACAAATTTTGATTATATAAATAAAGTAAAGCATAATGAAGTTCCAGTTGCAAATAGAAAAGAAATAAAAGAAGGTAAAGCTAAGATTATTTGTCAGCTTACAAATGAAAATAAAACAGAAGAATTTGAAATTGAGATAAAAAAGATTTATAGAATTAATTATAAGGACAATAAAAGTATGCTTATAAAAATTACTGATGAAAATTTAATAGAAAAAACTGGAGGAATTATTCCCGGAATGAGTGGAACTCCAATTATACAAGAAGGAAAATTTGTTGGAGCAATTACAAATGTACTTTTAAACGATCCAACACAAGGATATGCAATATTTGCAGATATGATGATGCAATATTAAGTATTGATATATTTTTTCTATTTGTGTATAATATAATTATATACAGGAGGAAAAATGAAAAGAAGAGACGAAGGAATAGCACTAATAGATTTTATTTTATTTATTTTAATAGTAATTTGTAGTGCTTTTATATTAATAATTGTATTAAATAAAGATAGTAGTTTTAAAGTTAGCAATGCTGATATACAAAATGAAACAAGTAAAAATGATTTAATTGAAAAATATAATATAATACAAAAAGATAAGAATGAAGTAGTTGAATTATCAAATAATATTAACAGTGGAGAAAATGTTGTTTCAACTGAAAACGAAGCAAAGAAATATTATTATAAGCAATTAGATAGTGTAGGAAAATCAATGTATGATACTTTAGAAAAAAATATTGCAAACTTAAAAGATGGAAATAAAAATATAGATTTTGATGTAAAAATCGCAGATGCAGGAAGTTATTTTCAATCTGTATGGGATGCTTTTATGTTAGATAGACCTGATGTTTTTTGGATTGATACATTAAAAGTTTCAATAGTAACTAAAACTACAAGTTTTCTTGGAACAGTAAATTATAGTTATTATCTATCTCCAGCTGAGGGTTATGATAATTATCTTATTGATACTTTTAAAATTGGTAATGATGTAGAAATGGCATTAATAGAAATAAATAACAAAATTAATGAGATTGTTAATAAAGCTAACGGAAGCACTTATGATAAAGTAAAAATAGTACATGATGAAATTATTAGTATGGTAGATTATGATCAAAATATTGGAATTAATAGTTCAAATATTTATGGTTCATTAGTTGAAAAATTATGTGCTTGTGAAGGATATGCAGAAACTTTTAAAGTTATATTAGATAAACTTAATATTCCATGTGTTGTAGTATATGGAAATGGAATAGATGGAAATGGACAAACAGAAGCACATGCATGGAATTATGTAAAGATGGATGATGAAAACTGGTATGCAGTGGATATAACTTGGGATGATCCAATAATAATTGGAAATGGAAGTACATTAGGAATTGATAGGCATAAATATTTCTTAAAAGGAAAAACAAGTTTTGAAGAAAATCATCAAGAAGATGGTAATGTTTCTGGAAGAGGACAAATATTTAAATATCCAACATTATCATTAAATAATTATTAAAAATAAATATAAAAAATCCACAAAAATTTAACTTTTTGTGGATTTTTTACTTTGAAAATTTATTATTTAACTAATTTGTGACCTAATTTTGTAATAGTTCCTGCGCCTTGAGTAATAACTATATCATTTGGTTGCACATTTCTTTTTAAAAATTCAACGATATCATCAAAGTCTTCAATATAATATGCTTTTCTTCCCATTGAATCAATTTTATTAACTATATCTTTAGAACTAACATTAAAAGTATTAGTTTCTCTTGCAGCATAAATATCAGTTAAAATAATATTATCAAAATTAAGTAAACATTTTGCAAAATCATCTAATAAATTTTTAGTTCTGCTGTATGTATGAGGTTGGAAAATAACCCAAGAATGATTATAGTCTTTTTGTTTCATAGCATTTGCTACTGCTGTTATTTCTGTAGGATGATGACCGTAATCATCATATACACTAGCTCCATTTATTTTTCCAAGATATTGGAATCTTCTTTCAGCACCAGTATATTTATAAAGTGCATTTTTAATATCATTCTTATCAAGTCCAAATTCATTACACAATGCTATACAAGAAAGAGCATTATAAATGTTATGAGTTCCTGGAACAGATAATTTAATCGTTTTATAAAATACATTATTGTGATAAACATCAAATGAAGAAAAACCATTTTTATCAAATGTAATATTTTTAGCTATAAAATTAGCATTTGAATTTTTTAAACCAAAAGTAATGCTTTTGGCCTTAGTATATTGTGATAAATGATTACAATTAATATCATCACTATTATAAACTAAAATTCCATCATCAGGTAGAAGTTTAATATATTTAATAAAAGCTTCTTTTATATTATCTAATGTTTTATAATAATCTAAATGATCATTATCTATATTTAAAATAATTTCAGCTTTAGGTGAAAATTGCAAAAAGCTTTCAGAATACTCGCATGACTCTAATATAAAATATTCACTATTACCAACTCGATAATTTCCATTTATAGAATCTAATATAGCTCCAATTTGTATTGTAGGGTCTAATTTTGCTTCTAAAAAGCATAAAGAAACCATTGAAGTAGTAGTTGATTTTCCATGCGTTCCTGATACGCAAATAGTATTTCTAAAGGCTCTTGTAATTGCACCCAAAAATTCTTTTCTTTCAACTGTAGGTATTCCGAGTTCTTCAGCTTTTAGTAGTTCAGGATCTTTTTTGGAAATTGCAGCTGAATATACAATTAAATCAAAGCCTTTAACATTATCTGGGTTATGACCAATTGTAACAGGAATG
>CANQMY010000124.1 GCA_947625075.1 uncultured Clostridia bacterium | reverse complement strand
TGTGTTGCCCATCTAGTGTGAGCAATACCAATATTTCCTTTTAAAGATTTTAACTCTTTATTTTCTTGTAAATTTTTAACTCGTCCTTTATCTTTAATAACATCTAATATGTATTCATTATTTTCTTTATTTAATACAGCTATACCAGCTGAGTCATAACCTCTATACTCTAGAGAAAGTAAACCATTAATAAGTACAGGTACAGCTTTTTTATTTCCTATATATCCAACGATTCCACACATAATTGCCTCCATAAAAAATAATATATACTATAATATACAATAAATAAATTGATTGTGCAAGTTACAGTATTTTTGATAACTTTTCTTCCTTATCTTTTTTCTCATAAACTTCATATACATTAAAAAAATCATTAATATTTTTTGATGAATTACTTAATTCATTGTAAATTTGACTATAAATAGGAACGTTAAGTAATTCTATTCTTAAATCATCATACATGTCATGTATTAATTCAGGAGTATATTTTTCCCATGATTTTTTATCATCAATTAAAAGAAATCCCCTTAACATTGTTGCGGATATAGGAAGTAAATCTCGAGGTAGTATAAGTTTAGAAGTGCAAGAAATGTCTACATTTGTAAACCATTTATCTCTTGATTCATCGTTTCCATATACCATAAAATCTGCAAATTGCCCCATATATTTTTCAACTGTTTGTTTAACATATCCACCCCAATCAACACTAAAATCAAATTCATTTGTTAAATCATTTAGCTTTTTTATAATTAATGTTTCCTCTGAAGTATTTGGAAAACATTTTTTTATGGCATTAATTCTAGTATCAATTGTAAATGGATTTCTTAAAGTTTTAGATTCTTGAGCTGATCCAACTAAAATTAAAGTACGTTTGCAAAGTAATAAACTAGGTTTAATAAGTGAAATATGACCTAGATGAATATGACCAAATCTACCACAAATTAATCCCAAATTATATATTTTTTTATCATCCATATTAAATTCAATCCTTCCTTGCTTAAATAAAATGCTAATAAATTTTAGTGAATTATAACATTTTATTAAATCGAGGTCAATTAGATTAAATTTAATAAAACAATTATTGCTTAATTTAGCTATTTTTGATATAATTTAAATATGTTTAATATTGAAAATGAATTAAAAAAGTTACCAACAAAACCTGGTGTATATATTATGCATGACAAAAATGATAAAATAATATATGTAGGAAAGGCAATTAATTTAAAAAAAAGGGTAACTTCATATTTTAGAAAAACAAATAAAACACAAAGAATTTTAAATATGGTTTCACTTATTGATCATTTTGAGTATATTATTTGTGATAACGAAGCAGAGGCACTTATATTAGAATGTAATCTAATTAAGAAAAATATGCCTAAATTTAATGTACTTTTAAAAGACGATAAAACATATCCATATATAAAAATAAATATAAAAGCAGATTTTCCAGATGTTTATATTACTAGAAAAATTTTAAATGATGGAGCTAAATATTTTGGACCATATCCTAATTCAGGATCAGCTAAAGAAATGGTTGATTTTATAAAGTCAAAATTTAAAATAAGACAATGTAAAAACTTTAAATATAAAGATAGAGCATGTCTTAATTATCATATAAAAAAATGTTTAGCACCATGTATGGGATATATTTCAAAGGAAGAATATAAAAAACAAATCAATCAAATAGTTTCTATATTAGAAGGAAAAACTGATGAAGTGCAAAAGATTTTGAAAAAAGAAATGGATATTGCATCTTCAAAACAAGAATATGAAAAAGCAGCTATTATAAGAGATGAATTATTAGCAACTCAAAGAATTTCACAAAAACAAAAAGTATCTAATATATCTGAAAATGATATTGATGTAATAGGAATAGCAAGAAATGAAACTGAAATTTGCATAGAAATATTTTATATAAGAAATAGCAAAATGATAGGTAGAGATAACTTTTTTCTAAAAGGTTTAGATGATGAATCTAATAGTGAAATTATTTCTAATTTTATTAAACAATATTATACAGGAAGAAAATTTTTCCCTAACAAAATTATGGTAAGAGATGATTTTGATGAAAGAAAATTAATAGAAGTTTATCTTACAAATGAAGCAAATAGAAAAGTTGAAATAAAAGTACCTCAAAAAGGAGAAAAAATTAAACTTGTAGAAATGGCAGAAAATAATGCAAAAATCACATTAGAAAATAAGGAAAAATCAAACAAAAACATTATTTTAGAATTAAAAGATACATTAAACTTACAAAAGCTTCCAAGAAAAATTGAATCATATGATATATCTAATATTTCTGGAGAATATATGGTTGCTGGAATGGTAGTTATGATTGATGGTGTTATAAAAAAGAATTTATCTAGAAGATTTAAAATAAAAACAGTATATAACCAAGATGATCCAAAATGTATGGAAGAAGTTGTTACAAGGAGACTTAGACATTCAATAGAACTAACTGATGATGAAAAAAGAAAAATTAGTATAGAAAATATAAACAAATATGATAATTCTAGTAGTTTTGGTAAACTTCCAGATTTAATATTAGCAGATGGAGGTATTACTCAAATAAAAGCTATATTAAAAGCTATAAAAAATATTGAAAATGAAACAGGAAAAAAATTAGATATACAAGTATTTGGAATGGTTAAAAACGATAAGCATCAGACTAGAGCTTTAATTGATTCAAATAGAAGAGAAATAGAGATTTCTGATGATATATTTAATTTAATAACTAATTTTCAAAATCAAGTACATGATACAGCTATTGAATATCATAAGTTTTTGAGAGATAAATCAATGACAAAATCTAAATTAGATGAAATTTCAGGAATAGGAACAGTAAAAAAATTAGCTTTGCTTAAAGAATTTGGTAGTATAGATAAAATAAAAAATGCAACTATAGAAGAGATAAGTAAAGTGAAGGGAATAAATAAAGATTTAGCAGAAAAAATAAAAGAAAATTTGTAGAATATAGTCAAATTAAAATGTATGATTTAATGAATAAAAATAAAACCCCTGAATATATTTTATATAGAGGGAAAATTTGAAAATAATAAAATTTCAAAATATAGTACCCTTGAGAAAGGAAAATTTTATTATGAGTAAGAAAATTTTTATTTGTTTAATAATATTAGCATTATTTGTACAAGCTTATTTGGGAGTTTTAATATATAATTTTATAAATTTACTTAAATTAATATAAAATATTTTAAAATTAAGTTGTAATAATAGAAGAGGTTGAATAAATGAATATAGCAAATAGTTGGAATGATTATGAAATACTTGATATGGCAGATGGAGAAAAACTAGAAAGATGGGGAGATTTTATTTTAATTAGACCAGATCCACAAATAATTTGGAAAGATAAAAGTTTTCCTAATAAGTGGAATTTAGCAAATGCACATTATAATAGGAGCAGCTCTGGAGGTGGTGAATGGAAATATAATAAAAAACTACCTGAGAGTTGGCAGATAAAATATAAAAATTTAACTTTTAATATTAAACCTATGGGATTTAAACATACAGGTTTATTTCCAGAACAAGCTGTAAACTGGGATTGGATGATAGAAAAAATAAAAGAAGAAAATAGAAAAATTAATGTATTGAATTTATTTGCTTATACAGGAGGTGCAACAGTAGCTTGTAGCTATGCAGGGGTGCATCAGTTTGATGTCTGGGGAAACGAAGTGGAATGTGACATTGATTTGACAGGAGGGCAAGAAAAA
>CANQMY010000123.1 GCA_947625075.1 uncultured Clostridia bacterium | reverse complement strand
TTGGTTCAAATGAAGAACATGCTGCTATAATTGGTGATAATACTTATATTGGTCCAAATGTTTGTATTGTGGAAAATGTAAAAGTTGGGAACAATGTTACCATTGGAGCTGGAAGTGTTGTTACAAAAGATATTCCTGATAATGCAACTGCTGTTGGAAATTATGCTAAAGTAATAAATTATAATAATCCAGGTAGATACATAAAAAATAAATGGTAATATCTTTTACTTTGGTATAATTGAAATGTTTATATAATTTTGCATAAAAACATAAATAATTATCTACATAATATAACTTTTTACTATTCTTTTTTTTAACTACATTTTTTACATTAGATAAATACACAAAATGTCCTACACATAAAAGTTTAAAAGTAGGCATACAAATATTTTGATGCTAGTTCCACAAGTATTGAAAAAAACTGCAATAAATGCAATTTTTCTCAATACTTGTATCTTATTGCTTTTGTGTTCTGTTATTTTTGCATCTTCTACTGCATTTAATATTGTATTTATATTTTGCCAATTATGTTCTTTAAATTATCTTTTATAAATTTATCCTTATTAAAATCTTTTTTTAATAAATCAATAAATATTGTAAAAATTGTAATTATTGTTAATATTAATAAACTAACTTCAATCTTATTATTTATATTAATTCATTTTTCACTAATTTTAATGACTCTATAATAACTTTATCCATGTCAAAATATTTATATTGTCCTAATCTTCCACCAAAAATAACTTTTTCATTTTTATCAGCTAATTCTTTATATTTTTGATATAAATTGTTATTTCTTTCATCATTAATCGTATAATATGGTTCTTTTTCTATATTCCATTTGTCTGGATATTCTTTTGTAACAACTGTCTTTTTTAATGTTTCTCCTATCTCTTCTTTGCCTAAACTTGGACCATATTCAAAATGTTTATGCTCAATTATTCTTGTGTATGGTACTTCATATTCTGTATAATTTACAACTGCATTTCCTTGAAAATTTCCAATATCTAATATTTCTGTTTCAAATCTTAAACTTCTATATTCTAACTCTCCAAATTGATAATTGTAATATTTATCTATTGGTCCAGTAAAAATAATTTTATCTGCTATATTTTCTAATTCTTCTCTATGTTCAAAGAAATCATATTTTAATTTAACATCTATTCCTTCTAACATTTTTTCTACAATTTGAGTATAGCCTCCAATTGGAATTCCTTGATAAATATCATTAAAATAATTATTATCATATACAAATCTTACTGGTAATCTTTTTATAATAAATGCTGGCAATTCTGTTGCTCTTTTTCCCCATTGTTTTTCTGTATATCCTTTTACTAATTTTTCATATATTGTTTTTCCGACTAAACTAATTGCCTGCTCTTCTAAGTTTTTAGGATTAACGATATTGGCTTCTTTTTTTTCTTCTTCTATTTTCTTCATAGCTTCTTCAGGAGTAAATACTCCCCAAAGCTTACTAAATGTATTCATATTAAATGGCATATTATATAATTCATTTTTATATCTTGCTACTGGTGAATTAGTATATCTATTAAATTCTGCAAATTGATTTATATAATTCCATATTTCTTTATTACTAGTATGGAAAATATGAGCACCATATTTATGTATATTTATGTCACAGACATTTTCTGTGTAAATATTTCCAGCTATATGTGATCTTTTATCAATTACTAAGCATTTTTTATTTTTCTTATTTGCTTCATAAGCAAATACTGAACCAAATAAACCGCTTCCAACTATTAAATAATCATACTTACTCATCAATTACCATCCTTTTATATCTTACAAATTTCGGTTTTAATTCCAATCTCCTCTATTTTCTCTTTTATTCGTTCTATATCTTCTTCAGAAATGTTTTCTATATTTGTAATTTTTCTATTTAATGTTTTATATTTCTTTTCTCCAAGATTATGTATCTTAAATATTTCTACTTTATCTGCTTTGTAATGTTTTAAGAACTCTAATATAAGTTCCATATTATTCTCTGTCGCTATATAATCTTTTGCAAGTGGGATTCTAAATATAACTTTCTCGCCATTTTCAAATACTTTCTTTATATTCGATTCATATAACTCAACATTTCCATTTATCTTGTTTACATTATCTTTATCTAAAATTTTTATGTCTATTATAAATTCATCAACATATTTTATTGCAACATCAACTAGTTCTTCTCTCACAGATAATGCAGTTTCTATACATATATTAATATTTTCTTTTTTTAATTTTTTTAGCAATGGTTCTATTTTATCAAACTGAAGTAAAGGTTCTCCACCTGAAAAAGTAACTCCTCCACCTGTTTCATAAAAGTCTTTATCTTTAAGTATTTCTTTTTCTAAATCTTCTAGTTCAATTTCATATCCATAAAACTTTTCTTCATTTCCGTCTATATATTTTTCTATTTCAAAATTCATATTCTCTGGATTAGAACACCAAGGGCATTTTAAGTTACAGCCCTTAAAAAATACTGTTGTTCTTATTCCTGGTCCATCATGAAGAGAAAATCTTTGTATATTAGAAACTATTACTTTCACTTTTAAGTGCCCTTTCTATTAAATAATCTTTGTATTCATCTGGTAGATCAACAAAATATGCACTAAATCCCCAAACTCTAACTATTAAGTTTGGAAATTTATCTGGATTTTTTCTTGCTTCAATAAGTGTTGTACTACTTACAACATTCATTTGCATTTCAAAAAATCCTAATTTAATACTTAACATTATAAAATCTACAAACTTATCAAAATTGTCTTTTATAAAGTTAGGAGTTACAAAAAAGTCTATTACATTTCCATTAAACCTATCATCATTATAATCAAGTTTAGATGCAAAGTTAATTAATTCAGTATAAGCATTTGATGAGTCTGATGAGATATGTACTGCAAATGGTTCTTTTGCTTTTCTTCCATCTAATGATGCTGGAAAATCTTGTGATGCTGTAATATATGCTGGTGCACTTAATCCAAATTTATATTTTCCTCCAAATTGATTTTTATATTTTGCTAAAATAGAGCTTGTAATTTTTATAATTTTATTAGCAAGTTCAATTACTTTTTCATCATCCATTCCAAATTTTTTATCACTATTTTTTAGTTCATCTATCAATTCACTATTATTTACAAAGTTTTCTTGCTTTGCTTTATTTAATTCAGAAAGTGTATATTTCTTTTCTACAAATACAAGTCTCTCAATATTTAATATAGAATTTACGGCATTAGATAGTCCTACACTTGTAAGTCCTATATTATTGTATTTTGCTCCTCCTTTAGAAAATGGTATACCATTTTTTATACAATCATCCGTTAATAATGTTAAGAGTGGAAACTCTGCATATTTTTTATTATTAAGTACTTCCAATAATTCATCTAAATACTCTTCTAAATATTTTTCATACAAACTCATTAATTCTTTAATATTTTTTATTTTATCTAATTCTTCGTTTTCTAATAAATTTTCAAGAGGTTTTACAAATACTACTGATTTTTCATTATTTTGATCAAGTGATTTTCCCACAATAAATGGTTCCCAACAAGCAGATGTAGCATAATTATATGCATCAATTCTATCGTATCCAAAGTTAATTAATTTTTCTATTATTACATCATCATTAGCAAATAGAGGACATCCTATTCCTGTTTCAATACATTCTACGGCCCTTTCAATTAAACTTCTTGGTGTATTTTTACTTACTCTTAATAAGATTTTAGGATCAGGAAATTGAAGCTCTTTTACTATATCTATAAAAATATATGAATATATA
>CANQMY010000122.1 GCA_947625075.1 uncultured Clostridia bacterium | reverse complement strand
ATGTATTCCAGAAGAACACCTAGATACACCTATTGATTATGAATCTCTTTCTAAAATAGATTCTATGATGGGATCTGGCGGACTTATAGTAATGGATGATAGTAAATGTATGGTAAATATAGCAAAATTTTATTTAGAGTTTACTGTTAGTGAATCTTGTGGCAAATGCACTCCTTGCAGAATTGGTACAAAAAGAATGCTTGAGATTCTTCAAAAAATATGTGAAGGAAAAGCAAAAGAAGAAGATTTAATTAATTTAAAAGAACTAGCATTAGGAATAAAAAGTGCTTCTGTTTGTGGACTTGGACAGACTGCCCCAAACCCTGTTTTAAGTACAATGAAATATTTTGAAGATGAATATAAAGAACATGTAATAGATAAAAATTGCAGAGCAAAAGAATGCAAAGATCTAACACAAATTATTATAGACAAAGAAAAATGTAAAGGATGCGATCTATGCAAAAAGGTATGCCCAGTTTCAGCTATATCCGGTGAACCAGGAAAAATACATGAAATAGATCAAAATAAATGTATTAAATGTAGAACATGTATGCAAAAATGTCCATTTAAGGCAATAGGATAGGAGGTAACTTATGAAAGAAGAAAAGAAAATGATACATCTTACTATAGATGATCAAAATATAGAAGTAGAAGAAGGTACAACTATTTTATCAGCTGCAAGAAAAGCAAATATTGATATTCCAACACTATGCTTTTTAAAAGATATAAATGAAAATGGCGATTGCAGAATGTGTGTAGTTGAAGTTGAAGGAAGAAGAGGATTAGCTACATCATGCATACAAAAAGTAGAGGAAGGCATGATTGTTCATACTCATTCTAAAAGTGTAGTTTCAGCTAGAAAGATGGTATTAGATTTAACTTTATCAAACCATCATAGAGACTGTTTAACTTGTATTAGATCTGGTAATTGTGAATTGCAAGCTTTAGCTATTAAATATAATGTTCAAAATGTAAAATATGACGGAGAAAAGGCAAAAACTGTGGTTGATGATAAATCTCCTTCAATAGTTAGAGATTTTAAAAAATGTATATTATGCAGAAGATGTGTAAGTACATGTAAAAAAGTACAAGATATTGGAGCAATTGATTGTACAGGTAGAGGATTTGATTCATGTATTTCAACTGCAGGAGATATTAGTTTAAATGATTCTAACTGTGTATTTTGTGGTCAATGTATAGAATCATGTCCAACTGGTGCATTACATGAAAAAGATGATACAGAAAAGGTATTAGATAAATTATATGATAAAGACATTATAAAAATAGCTCAAACTGCACCAGCTGTTAGAGCTGGATTGGGTGAGGAATTTCAAATTCCTATTGGAGAAAACGTACAAGGAAAAATGATTACAGCATTAAAAAGATTAGGATTTGATAAAGTATTTGATACAAACACTGGAGCAGATTTTACTATAATGGAAGAAGCAAACGAATTTATTGATAGAATAAAATCAAATAGTATAATGCCAATGATTACATCATGTTGCCCTGCTTGGGTAAGATTTGCTGAGAAAAATTTTCCAACGGAGCTTTCTCATTTATCAACATGTAAATCACCACATCAAATGTTTGGAGCAATAATAAAATCGTATTATGCTGAAAAATATAATATTGATCCAAATAAAATTTTTGTTGTATCAGTAATGCCTTGCATTGCAAAAAAATATGAATCTATCAGGCCTGAAATGGAACAAAACGGAATAAGAGATGTTGATGCAGTAATAACAACAAGGGAACTTGCTAGAATGATAAAACAAAAGGATCTAGATTTTGCATCTTTAGAAGAATCAGAGTTTGATGCACCAATGGGTGAAGCAACAGGTGCTGGAGCAATATTTGGAACAACAGGTGGAGTTATGGAAGCAGCATTAAGAACAGCTGCAGATATTCTAGAAGGAACTGATGTTAAAGATATTGATTATGAAGCAGTAAGAGGAGAAAAAGGAATTAAAGAAGCTAAATTAAATATTGCAGGAAAAGAAATAAGAATTGCAGTAGTTTCTGGATTAAAGAATGCAAGAAAAATTATGAATGATGTAAAAGCAGGTAAATCAAAATATAATTTTATAGAAATTATGGCATGTCCAGGAGGGTGTGTAATGGGCGGAGGCCAACCAATAAAGTCTTCAAAAATTAGATCTACGGTTGATGTAAGAAAATATAGAGCAGATAGCTTATATTCAATTGATGAAAAATCTAAAATTAGGAAATCTCATCAAAATCCTGTATTAATTAAAATATATAAAGAATTTTTTGAAAAACCTGGAAGCAAAAAAGCACATAAATATTTACATACTGATTATAAAAAACAAGAAAAATATAATTTAGAATAATTAAATGAGTCACTTTTATGTCACTACTATGCGTTATAATTAGCATAAAGAGAGGCAATAAAAGTGAAAGTAATAAAAAAAGTATTAATATTTGTAGCAATTATTATTATAGCATTTGCATCATATTTAATTGCAGGGGCATGTAAATTATATAGTGATGCAATTAAAGAAAAACCAATAAAAGAAATGGTTTTAGAACAAAGGGAAAAATATGATTATACAAAAATTAAAGATATTCCTGATATATATAGAAGAGCTGTAGTTGCAGTTGAAGACCATAGATTTTATATGCATACAGGTGTAGATTTATTTTCTATAGTAAGAGCGACATTTAATGATCTAAAAGCAATGAAATTTGTAGAAGGTGGAAGTACTATAACTCAACAGCTTTGTAAAAATATATATTTTACGCAAGAAAAAACATTAACTAGAAAAATTGCTGAAATATTTATGGCATGGGAAATTGAAAGCGTTTTAGAAAAAGATGATATTTTAGAATTGTACATAAATACAAGCTATTATGGTTCTGGATTTTATGGAATAAAACAAGCATCTATGGGATATTTTAATAAATTACCAGAAGAGTTGAATGAAAATGAATGTACAATCTTAGCAGGAATTCCTAATGCTCCATCTGTATATTCTTTAAAGGATAATCCAAATTTAGCAATTAAAAGGCAAAAACAAGTTATACAAAGTATGATAAAATATAAAATGATAACAGAAGAAGAAAGTAAAATCTTAAATAATTAAAATAATTCTTCCTAATTAAATATTATATTTATACTGTAAATTCATAAAAATTAAAAGTTTTTTATAAAAATTATCAAATAAATACATAAAAATATTGAAATTGTAATAAAATAATGATAGTATAATGATAATAGAATATAAGGAGATGAATATAATTATGATTAATATTAGACCTGTTTCAGATTTAAGAAATAAATATCCAGAAATAGAGAATTTAGTATTAAAAGAAAATGAATCAGTATATCTTACTAAAAATGGATATGGCTCAATGGTTGTAATGAGCTTAAAAAAATATTCTAAATTAATTGAAGAAACAGAAATAGAAAAATTATTAGAAAGTAAATTTAATGAATCAAATATTGATAAATTATTAGAAGAATCCGAAAAAGAATTAGATGATAATAATACCAAGTTTTTATCACATGAAGAGGTATTTTCAAATTAAGGAGGAATTTAGTGATAGAAAAATTTAATATAAAATACTTACAATCATTTAATAGAGAACTAAATGAAATTTTATAATTTATTATACTATAAAGAGTAACTCTATGGTTGTTGTACATATTATATATAAAAAAAGAAACATAGAAGAGATATTATAAATAAACTTCCAATATTTTAGTATGAAACTGAGAAAATTAGTTAAACTAAAAATATTGGAGGTTTATTTATGTTTATACCAGATGC